>JAGTQJ010000027.1:9140-14731 GCA_018396515.1 Candidatus Bathyarchaeota archaeon
AAGAGGCCTATTAATCCCCCCTCGGAAGTACGAGGTTTATGGAGACAGGAGGAGAACGCTAAAAGCTGTTTCCCATGTCAAGGAGGGCTTGGGTGAAGGACTCCTAAAGATTATAACAGGCTCCCGAGGAGAGACCTAAATTTTGAGGGCTTGTTGATGGAAGTAAATGTTTCATGTTTTCTATTAATTCCTAGAGATCCTCTTTGTTCTATGAGATATTTCATTTCACATTCCTTTTATTATATAATCTATTTGTAGGAGAAATTTAGCGGACGATGCTTAAATATGTTCAATATATTGTCAGTGAATGGGGCTTAGGTATATCGACAAAAATCAAAATAGTCATATAGAGGGCTGAAACCTGATCATTGGGGGGAGGGGCTCGACAAATCGCTCGGACCTTAGATTCGCGAGGCTCATCGTGGGCCTGGCCATTGAGAGTTCACTCGTGAATAAGTGCCCGGTTCAGGGGCTTCAGGAACTGTATCTCGAGCCGGAGCCGGAGCTTATCAGGGAGCTCCATGACAGGTTGATAAACTCTGAGAGGCATCAGGAGAGGGAGGTCGCGATATGGCTTGAACCCGCTATAGATATGGGCCCCCTGAGATACGACCCTGGGAGGATAGTGGGGGAGATGAGGGAGATGGAGTTCCTCCTATACCTCCTGATCAGGAGGGCTGGGGATGCCCAGAGGGATGTAAACTACTGGATGGACTATATCTCCAACGCCGCCCAGAGCCTGAGCGACGGCTTCTGGATAGATGCAAAGATATTCCTGAGCAGGGCCCTCCAAGCCTCGAGGAGGAGTTCGATTGAGAGACTCAAGATGGATCCCAGCATCAGCTATGAGGTTGATGTCCTCCAGAAGGCCACCCTGAGCTACTTTAGGGAGGTCTCAAGCTATCCAATAACCCTGGAGGCCTCGGAGGAGAAGCTCGACACCCTTCTTAAGATACAGGGGATAATGCTTGACCTGATGAGGATCTACTATGTTGAGGGGGGGAGGGGCTCAGCCTCCTCTTTAAGGTCTATTCATATCCTCAGCACCCTCATCCGCCGCCTCTTCAACCCCAGATTCAGCTTAAGAGATGCCAAGGCTGACCTGCAGCTAGCATCAGAATATCTCGAGACCAGTATCCAAGAGGCCGAGGGGGAGAAGGAGAGGGAGAGGATTAAAGCGCAGAGATCGAGGATAGATAAGCTCATAGAAACCTTGGCCTAACCAAGACCAATTAGAGCTGAAGGAAGGATTGTTTAGGCCTCTCCTTGGCCTTGGCTTCTTACTTGATGTGGTTTACCATAGGAGTTATTGAGAGTGGTCAACGGAGACTCGGGATGTTTAGGTAATTGAGGGAGCGTCTTTTCAATTAGAGCTTTAAGCCAGGGCTCCTCAAGCCTCATCCTCATGAGAAGGCCTTCTATGGGGCTGTTGTGGAGTGCTTCGAAGCCGAGCCCTTCGTAGAACCTCCTGAGCATCCTCCCCTTCTCGTCGACCTCCTCTGTGTGGAGATTTACGAGCTTGTACCCCCTTTGAAGGCAGTGGAGGAGGGTTAGGGTTATGAGGGCTGTGCCCACCCCCCTCCCCTCTATGAGGGAGGCGACTGTATCTATGTAGAAGGCGTCCTGTTCCCTTGGATCCCTGTACCCAAAGGCGAAGGCCATGGGATGCCCCTCCAAGAATGCGGTTACCATGAAGAGATCCTCTCTCCCGGCCCTTGAGGCCAGCTCTTCGAAGCTGTATTGGAGTTCGGGCCTGAAGGCCTTGGACTCGATTAGTTGGATACACCTGACGGCCTCATCGTCTATCGAGCTGTTTATGGTGATATGGAAGCTTCCACCAAGAGACTCTGCTAGGTGGGCCTCTATGGCCTTCGCGTAGTCCTGGAGAGGTGGGAGGGTTGGAGACCATATCTCCTCCTGGGCCTCGGCGATGGGCTCGATGCCGTACCTCCTGAGGGCGGCCTCGATGATCTGCCTTATCATCTCGTCGTAGTCCATCCCTGCTGCGTAGAACATCATCGGGTAGAAGCTCAGCTCATCTGCCTCAACGTTGTAGTCTATGCCTGGCAGGGGGTTAATCTCCAGGAAGTATATCTCGCCTTCACGGTCCATCCTGAAGTCGAGCCTTGCGAAGTCCTTGCAGTTAAGGATCCTAAAGACCTTTTTGGATATCTCCTCAAGCCTCATCCTCAGCTCCTCTGGGATCTTCGCAGGGCATATGTAGTTCTTGGAAGAGTCGTAGATGGTCTTGGCCTTCTGGCCTAGGACGTTGCCGAGCTCCTTCGGGAACTTCGTGAAGTCCACCTCAAGGATCGGGAGCACCCTAGGCTCCTCACGAGGCCCATAGTTCCCTATGAGGCCTACGCTGAACTCCCTCCCGTCTATGAACTCCTCGATTAGGATGGGCTGCCTGTAGGTTTCAAGCATCTCACGGAGCTTTTTCCTCATAGCTGCCTCATCATAGACGACGTTATCGATGTTTATGCCCATGCTTGAGCCCTCATGGCTCGGCTTGAGGATGAGGGGGAACCTCAGCTTGGGATTGAGGGGCTCATCTGGGCCTGTGAAGACCTGGAATGGCGACGTCTTTACGCCGTTGAACTCCAGTATCATCTTTGTGGTCGGCTTGTCTAGGCAGATAGCGGTTGTCAGTACCCCTGATCCGACGTATGGGATGCCGAGCATCTCGCAGAAGGCGGGGATGTGAGACTCCCTGCTCTCCCCCCTTATCCCCTCAGCCCTGTTGAAGACGAGATCGGGCTTAAGCCTTCTCAGCCTCTCGTAGGCATCCTCATCCGCCTCTATGAACAGGTATTCATACCCAGCCTTCTCTATCCCCCTCTTAACCCTCTCTATAGTGTCGGGTGGGTCGTACTCAACCTCGAACTCACCCTCACGCCTCCTGGTGTTGCAGACCAGGGCTACCCTGAGCTTTCTTTTAGATCGGATCTCCTAGCACCTCCCTGTAAATGCTCACAACCTCATCCCTTATCCTAGGGGGCATCGTGATGCTCTCGTGGATGCCGAAGAACTCCTTAAAGAGCTCGTCCTCCCTCTCAAGGGCCTCGTCCAGGAAGCGTTTCTCGAACTCATCAACCAGGTCGGCCTTAACCCCCCTCCTCCAGGCTAGGTAGAAGGCGAACAGCTGCTCGTCCCTCCCCCTCCCGGTCAGGGCGTAGGTCATGACGCTCTTCCCCCCGAAGAGGGAGAAGTAGTCCCTGCACTCCTTAGCCAGCATATCCCTCTCGAGGCCAACCCTCCTCGGGTCGAAGCCTAAGGCAACGAGGAGGAGGTACATCTTACCGCAGACCGAGCACTCCTGGCACCAGCGCCTCTCCCTCCCGGCCTCGGTCTCAACGAAGCATGACATGTGATACTTGGCCACCTCTGGATACCTCCTGTTGAGGACTAGGACCACCGCGATGTCGTTCAGGGGCTCTATCACGCTCATCGTCCTCACCCTCCCCTCCGTCGCCTGCCTAGTCATGGAGTCTATCTGTAGGGTCCAGATGTGGGACTGGTCGTAGGCCGGATAGCATATGTAGCCCTCCCTGTCGTAGTAATACTCCCCGCAGCTCTGCTCATTCCCGAAGAGGATGTACCCAGCCTCATACCTGTGGGCAACAGGCAGGAGGGTTAGGGCGTACTCCGTAGACTGGAGGCCCCACCCCAGCTCAGTCTTGCCCACGCCCAGCCTAACCCCATCCCTCAGCTCCCCAGCCGAGTGGTCGATCTTCACCAACCTCACATTGAACTCCTTGTGGAAGGCCTCGGCCAACGCCGTCTTATGCTTCTCCTCATAGGTCAGGGAGGGCTCAACTATGTAGCCTATCTGGGGGTTTAGGCCTATCTCCCTTGAGACCGCCCATGTGCAGAGGCTGTCCTTGCCGAAGGATAGACTTACCACCGAGGAGTCCCCCCTGGCCACCCCATCGTAGCTTGGGAACTTGATGATGTTATCCCTGAAGTTGACCTTCAGGTTCATGAACTCCCTCAGGTAGCCTGATGTGCTCCTCCCGTCCACATCCGCGCAGCTCGGGAAGTCCATGACCATGTTCTGGAAGAAGTAGGTCTGGAAGTATGGTGGCGAAGTATTGTAGGTTATCTCTCCAGCCCCCATCATGAGGGGCAGATGTATCGTCTGGGCGTAAACGAGGTTATCCATAAGGAACTCCCTGGCCTCCCTAGGATAATCGCCCCAGATCCCGTCGGGGTAGGAGGTGCCGTAGGCTCTACCCCCGAATTGGATTACGAACCCATTAGCAGTCTGCTCGGCGGTGATGCTCAGAGACCTCATCTCAGTGGATCCCTTCCAGAATGCCCCTTACGGGATCTAGGCCTCCTAGCAGTGAGGACGGCGACGCATGAGACATCCTCGAACATCTCCTCCTCCGAGATCCTTCTAAGGGCGGCCAAAGCTGAGGCCGATGCCGGGAGCACGGATAACCCCTCCAGGGAGGCGAGCAATTCAGAATAGTAGGCCATCTCCTGATCTGGCAGAGGAACCGCCCACCCCCCGCTCTCCCATAAGGCGTCGAGTGCCAACTGACCGTCGAAGGAGTGCCAGCTCACTAGGGGCTCATTCACAGCTGTCTCCTTAATCTCCGAGGGGGATAGATCCTCTATCACCCTCCTCCCGGAGAGGAAGCTCCTGACTATAGGGTTGTCATGAGCTGTGCTCGCGGCGACCATCCTAGGGATCCCATCAGATACTCCATCATCGTGGAGCATCCTGAAGCCATGATAGATCCCTGAAAGGGTAGTCCCATTACCAACAGGAACCGCTACTATGTCGGGCGCATACCCCAGATCCCTATAGATCTCTAGGGCTATGGAGGCATAGCCTCTAAGGGAGGCCTTGGTGTTCTGCTCCACCCCGGGGTTAGCGTCGTACCAGCCTTTCTCCCTCGCCTCCCTCGAGGCCAGCCTAACCGCATCCTCATAAGTTCCTTCGACGAAGTGGATATGGGCCCCATATCCGGCTATCTCCCTAACCCTCTCCCCGCAATAGCTGGATGGGATGTAGACATGGGCCCTCATCCCGTGGAGTGGGGCGAAGTAGGCGAAGGAGGCCCCGAAGTTCCCGCAGGTCGCTATGGCCAGGGAGTCGTAACCGCCCTCCCTAGCCTCATCTAGGCATGCCACTGCGGCGCGATCCTTTTGGGACCCTGTGGGGTTGGAGCCCTCAAGCTTCAGGCTGAGATGCCTACACCCCACGAGGGATTCTAGGCTTCTAGAACGGAGCAGGGGCGTCCCGCCTATACCATGGGACTTATCCGGGGGCTCGTCGAGCTCTTCCATATCTCCCCTTGATGACCTCGATCCCCTAATGTTAATTGAGATGGATATATACTTTATGAGCCGGATTCGAACTTGCCCAGCAACACCTTTAACTCCCCTGCTAAACAGTCTTTTTGGATGCCCTCAGTCTTCGGGCTGCTCCATCCTCTAATAAGGGAAGCCCTAGGAGAGTTGGGAATATCTGAGCCCACACCCCCTCAGGAGAGGGCTATAGGCCCGATCCTAAGGGGGGAGAACATCCTTCTCGTAGCACCAACAGCCAGTGGTAAGACCGAGGCAGCCCTCCTCCC
>JAGTQJ010000025.1 GCA_018396515.1 Candidatus Bathyarchaeota archaeon
AGACCTCCATTATCCCTCTGGATTAGGGGGAATATGGGATCCGGGTCTGGAAGAGAGTCCTTTATGTAGCGGATCCCCCTCCCCAGCCTGAGGCACTTGGTGAGGCCTCCCCCCGTGTTGTGAACCATTCCGTGTATCATACCCCTGAAGCTTTCCAGCGCCTCCTTGGCTATGGGGGCGAATAGCCTTGTGGGGGAGAGGAGGGCCTCGCCTAGGGTCATCCCAAGCTCGTCTAGGTATTCGTCCACCCCGTATCTACCCTTATACCTCCCCTTGGAGTGCGATATCTCAGGATATCTCTCTTGGTACATAGAGGCCAGGAGGGCGCATCTCGCCAGGGTTAGCCCATTGCACATTATCCCGCTGTTGACCCTCTCCTCATATCTTGCCCGGCCACCGCTCCTCAGCCCCACTATGAGGTCTCCATCCTGGATCCTCCCTCCTGTTATGGCCTCCTCGAGCCTCACCCGGCCCAGTATGAAGCCCGAGACATCAAGGGTTCTGACCTGGTCTGGGAGGTCGGCCGTCTCGCCCCCAGCGAAGCTTATGGGGATGCCCAGGCCTGAGAGCCTCTTGAAGCAGTCCTTGAACCCATCAGAGAGGGCTTGGAGGAGCATGACTCTATCTATTCTCATCGGGTTGAGAGATATGTTGTCAAGGAAGAGGATGGGCCTCGCACCCACGCATATTATATCGTCTAGGTTCATTGCGACCACGTCTTGGGCCAGCCCCCTGAACCAACTCGGCTCTCCAGTCTCCCTCCAGTATATGTAGCTCAGGATGGGCTTGCTCCCCGCGCCATCCACGTGCCCGACGAGGCCCCAGCCGGGGTTATCTGGGTCAACCTGAACTGTACAGAAGGCGTCTGGGTATAGGGTCTCGAGGGAGGATTTGAAGGCCTCCACTCCACTCTTTCTGGCGTCTACGCCGAGTTCGCCATACCTCGACATAACCATCAGCCCGATGCCCTTAATGAACATGGGGATTGGAACTAAAAAGCGCGATGATCCAGCCAGCCAATTCCCTCGTTACCTCGGCCCGATGGCCAACTCGGCAGATTTAAAATCTCGGTCTTCCATGTTTGATTGGGATGCTGAGCTTCTGGGTTCTCGACATCGCCACGGAGGTTGAGGATGGGCCTGTCGCATGGATCTGGTCCATAGGGGAAGATGGCTCCAGGCTCATAGTCAAGGAACCCTTCAGGCCAGTATTCTACCTGACAGGAGGCGACCTAGAGGGGATCTCCACATGTTTGGAGGCCTCCAAGGATTTCCCTATCTCCAGCTTCAGCCTGGTCGAGAGGAGGCTCTCCGGGAGACCGCTGAGGGCGGTGATGGTCTCCGCGATGACAGATGAGCTTGAGGGGCTGGCGGAGAGGCTGAGGAGAAAATGTGGGGCTGAGGGGGTCTTCGAGGCCGACATAAGGGCCTCCAGCCAGTTCCTCATGAGGAGGAGGATCAGGCCTTCATCCTGGCACGCCGTGGAGGCCTCCGAGTCTGAGGCCATAGGGGGCTACAAGGTCTACAGGGCCTCGGGTGACTACCAAAGGCTTGAGAGGGTTGGGACGCCGGATCTCAAGGTCTTAGCCTTCGACTCCCTCCTTTTAGCCAGTAGGGGGACCCCTAAGCCTGAGGTTGACCCCGCCATCGCCATCTCGGCGGTGACCGATAGAGGCGAGGAGAGGCAGTTCTCAGGAGACGAGGCGGGGCTTCTCAGGGGGTTCATAGGCCTCGTTGAGGGCTACGACCCGGATGTGGTTGTCGGATTCAACACGAACAGGAGGCTCCTCCCATACCTCGCTGAGAGGTGTAGGAGGCTTGGGTTCAGCCTCTCCATAGGAAGGCTTGGAGCAGAGCCAAGGACGAGCGTGTACGGCCACCAGTCCCTCCAGGGGAGGCTGAACATAGATCTCTACGACCTTGCCGAGGAGACCCCTGAGATCAAGCTTGAAACCCTCGAGGAGTACTCCTCATATCTAGGCCTGAAGGTTGAATACGACACGATCGATGAATACGACCTAGCGGAGGCCTGGGGTAAGGAGAGGTCGAGGGTTCTGGAGTACTCTATGCAGAGGGCTAGAGGGATAATGGAGGTCTATAAGGCGGTCTCCGACTACATATTCTCGCTATCGGAGATCACGGGCCTCCCAGCGGACCACGTCCTCACGGCTGCAACCGGTTTCAGGGTTGAGAACTATCTCATGGGCCTGGCCATGGAGGCAGGTGAACTTGTTCCGCCGAGGGGGGAGGCGGCCTACATGACCTATGCAGGCGGCGTCGTGATGGAGCCCAGGGCGGGCCTACACGAGGATGTGGCGGTCATAGACTTCAAGAGCATGTATCCAAACATCATGATGAAGTATAACATCTCCTTCGACACACTGAGCGTCGACGGCGTCCACAGGGCCCCGAACCTGCCCCATGCCTTCAAGGAGGAGGTCGGATTCATCCCAAGGGCGCTGAAGGGGCTTCTGGAGGAGAGGGAGAGGGCTAGGAGGCTGGCGGATATGCATCCAGAGGGCTCTGTCGAGAGGAGGGTTCTGGAGGCCAGGCAGAGGGCCCTCAAGGTCATAGCCAACGCCACATACGGGTATATGGGCTGGACCGGCGCAAGGTGGTACTGCAGGGAGGCTGCTGAGGCGACCTCAGCCTGGGGAAGGGAGACGATAAGGTCGGCCATGGAGAGGGCTAAGGGGCTTGGCCTCGAGATAATCTACGGGGACACGGACAGCCTCTTCGTGAGGGACGACCCTGAGAGGATCAGGAGCCTACTGGGATGGATAAGTGAGGCCCTGGGCATGGAGGCCAGGGTGGATAGGAGGTATAGGAAGGTCCTCTTCACCGAGGCTAAGAAGAGGTATGGAGGCCTCAGGGATGATGGAAGGATAGAGACCGTGGGCCTAGAGGTCGTCAGGGGGGACTGGAGCGCCATAGCCAAGGAGGCCCAGCTCGCAGCCCTAGAGGCCATCCTGAAGGAGGGGAGGGAGGAGGCGGTGGAGAGGGTTAGGGAGACCATAGAGGCCCTGAGGGAGGGGAGGGTTCCCATAAAGAAGCTTATAATATGGAAGAAGCTGACGAAGGGGGTTGAGGAGTATGAGGTAGCCGCCCCCCACGTAACCGTGGCCAAGAGGATGATAGAGGCTGGGTGGAGCGTCAAGCCGGGGGACATGGTCGGCTTCATCATCATGAGGGGGAGGGGGAGGCTATATGAGAAGGCGGTCCCATACTTCGAGGCAGACCCATCAAGGGTTGATGTGGACTACTATATCGAGAAGCAGGTGATACCCCCAGTGGCGAGGCTGCTCTCGGCCATCGGGATCCCCGAGAGAACACTGGGGGAACTGGTGTTAAAAAAATAACCCATGGCTCTCAATAAAACAGTGTAGGAGACTAGGTGGGAGATGTAGGAGGAGGAAGGGCCTCGAGCCCTTGTCCATGCGGCCTCGCAGCGAGTTCACCGCACCCCCTCAGGCTTAGATATATACTGTTCAAGCTCAAATCCTGTATCGGGAAGGAACGGAGAGCTCGTTGGATGAGATGGAGAGGCAGCTCCTCGACGCCTTGAGGGCCATAAACCCGGGGGTCTTCGCCGTAGCCCTCCTCGAGGTCGATGAGGGTTATTCGGAGGTCCTGGCGGTTGTCGAGGATTTCAGGGAGGCCTTCCAGAGGCGCATAATCAGGCTAGGGGGGAGGGAGTTCGAGCTTCTACTCATAGATAGGGAGCTCTTCGAGTCCGATGTCCTGAACTCCGCCCTCCTAGAGGCAGTCGCGTGGAGGCTCCTCATCCCATACAGGGGGGTTATGGGAGGGGAGTACATCGACGAGCTGGTTAGGAGGTACAGGTACAAGAAGGTCAGGGAGAGCCTCTCGGGCCTGGTCCTGGAGCACCCCCTTCTCTCAACGGAGCTTTTGATAGACCCCAGATACTTCGTCGCGGATATCCTCCTAAGGGTCTCCCATGGGGACCTCCCATCCTCCCTCCTCCAGAGGCTCGAGGAGGGGGGGCCAAGCTCCATGATGGGCTATGAGGAGGCCATCCGAGGCCTCGAGAGGGATGGGGCGATCTTCAGGGTTAACGGCCACTTCAAGGTTGACCCGGGCTTCGCGGCCTCTGTGAAGAGGAGGTTACCCCTCCATGACCATATAACCAGGGCGCATAGGCTGATGAGGAGGGCCTTGAAGCTTGGCCCAAGCTGGGTGAGGGGCCTCCTCCAGCTCCTGCTCCAGAGCCCCCTCGACCCCCTCCCTATATCCGCGCCGAGATCGGTTGAGGCCCAGAGGGCTGGTAGGTATGTCTATTATCCCACGGCTAGGGGTTTAACCCCCCTCTCAAGGGCCCTGGACCTCCCCTCGATGCTCTCAGCCCTCGAGGGGTCTGAGGTAGAGGAGCTAAGGATCCGGAGGTATGGCAGCGTCCTCAACGAGGTCTACCTGCTCACCTACCTGGCGGGCGGTGAGGTTCGAAGGGTGGTGATGAAGCGTTACCCATCCTGGACGGGCATCAAGTGGGCTCCGATAGCCCTCTGGACCCTCGGGACGAGGAACTTCTCTGTCATGGGCAGGACCAGAATGGAGAGGGAGTGCGCCACGTCGAGCCTCCTGAGGAGGGAGGGAATCCCAGCCCCAGGGGTCCTGCAGGCGAGCTTCGAAGACCAGCTAATAATTAGGGAGTATATAGATGGTGAGAGCCTGGCCGAATCGGTGAAGAGGGTGGTTAAAGGGGTGGGAAGGAGGAATGAGCTTGAGCTTATACGCAGAGCCGGAGGCCTGGTGGCGGCGGTTCACAGGGTGGGCGCCATCCTAGGGGACTGCAAGCCCGAGAACTTCATAGTGGCAGGGGATGACCCAACCATTGTAGACCTCGAGCAGGGGGGGAGGAGCGACGAGAGGGCCTGGGACCTGGCCGAGTTCATGTACTACTCAGGCCACTACGCCGACCCTCTAGACCCAGCCGCGAACATGGTCAAGGTCTCTGAATCCTTCATAGAAGGATACCTGGAGGGTGGAGGCGAGGTCGAATATGTAGCGGAGGCATCGAAGCTGAGATATGCGAAGGTCTTCACTCCCATAGTGCTCCCACACATCCTACTGGCAATTTCGAGGGCCTGCCGCTCCAGAGCGGAAAGACTAACACCCCGCTAAACTGAAAAAATAAGGGAGAGATAAATAAAATAAGGGAGAGATAAATTATGTTGCTAAAATTAAAATAACACAACATTCGCTTCATTCGTTATGGCTCTGTATGGACCAGTGGGAGGTCGGGGTCTTCCGCTTGTCCAGGCGGGAGCAGCTCCACGCCCTTGAGGTAAGATCCCCTCATCTTTAGGGGGGCTCATGGCACCTCTGAGATCTGTCCCCCTGAAGGGGGGCCCGGCCCAAAGTCCACGATGCCTTGGTGGTATAATATCGCTAGGCTGACCACTTCAACGGGTTCTTCTTCCCCTCTTTATAAGCTTCGGCCAGCTGGATGTTCGGGGTCTCCTTCAAGGTGTCGAAGACCATGCATGTCAGGGTCTTCTCAATTCCCTCTATCATCCTCAGCTTGTCTATCACGAACCTCCCTATGGATGCGACATCCCGGTCCTTCACCTTTATCAGGATGTCCCAGTCCCCGGTTATGATGTGGACCTCTTGGACCTCTGGGAACTTGGCAACCTCCCTGGCTATCTGGCGTTGGTCTAGGGGCCTCTCTACCCCAGGGGTCCTGTAGGTGAAGGATGCCAGGATGAAGGCTGTTGTGCCCCTTCCCAGCTTTGATGCGTCTAGGAGGGCCGTGTAGCCCTTTATGATCCCCGTCTCCTCCATCCTCTTGATCCTCGAGTATATGGTTGTCGCGGGGCTCTCCAACCTCTCCCCCATCTCCTTCACGCTCATCTTAGCGTCCCTCTGGAGGAGCCTCAGTATCTCCACGTCCTTCTCATCCAGCTCCATGGGCTATCGAAAAAATTACTAAGATTTCAACATATTTATGTTTTTATTCGTATTTTTTATGAAGATTTATGGAAAAAATTTATATCTGAGGGGGAGGAGGGCGATGTCTTGTGGTCCTGCAGGAGATGGAGATGAGGGAACTGGTGTGCGGGGTGGTGGACCGGTACAGGTATATTAGGAGGCCTGAGATGAGGCTTGTCCTGAGGGTTCAGGATGAGATCCTCTCGGCCCTGAGGGACTTCCTCAGGGGTGAGGGGTTCATCGAGATCCTGGCCCCCGTAATCGGGCCCGTGACCGACCCGGGGATCAGGGGCGCCAGGCAGGCCTCCATAGACTACTACGGCCACGGGTTCAAGCTGATGAGCAGCATGATCCTATACAAGCAGATGGCCCTTCTCAGCGTTGATAGGGTCTTCGCCCTCTCCCCGAATATACGCCTTGAGCCCGAGGAGTCGGTGAGGACTGGGAGGCATCTAGCGGAGTTCCGCCAGGTGGATGTGGAGATGGCCCATGCAACCTACCATGACGCCATGAACCTAGGCGAGAGGATGGTCGCCTATGTCCTGGGGAGGGTCTCCAGGGCCTGCTCCGGGGAGCTGGAGGCCTTGGGGAGGGAGCTCAGGCCTCCGAGGACCCCCTTCGAGAGGATCAGCTACGGGGAGGCCCTGGAGATCTTGAGATCTGAGGGCTTCAGGGTAGAGTATGGGGTGGAGATACCTTGGGATGCTGAGGAGGCTATCTCGAGCATGTTCGACTCCCCCTTCTGGATATACGATTACCCCATGACGGCCAGGGGGTTCTACGACAGGGAGGACCCTGAGAGGCCTGGGATTCTGAGGGACTTCGACCTCATATACCCAGAGGGGTTCGGGGAGGGGGTCTCTGGAGGGGAGAGGGAGTATCAAGCAGAGAGGGTCCTGGAGAGGATGAGGATGAGGGGTGAGGACCCGAGGGATTATGGATGGTACATAGAGATGCTCAAGGAGGGGGTTCCCCCCTCAGCCGGCTTCGGCATAGGAGTGGAGAGATTGACCCGATACATATGTGGCCTGAGATGCATCTGGGACGCGGTCCCATTCCCGAAGGTTCCGGGGATCCCCTCCCCATAACCCCTTTAAAACGCATAAAACCAAAAATCATCGAACTTAAGGGATTAACATAAAGGGCTCAACCTCATAACCCCAACGACTAATTAAATATGACCGGGCTATTCCTGAGAGAGGGTCCTGGAGAGGATGAGGATGAGGGGTGAGGACCCGAGGGATTATGGATGGTACATAGAGATGCTCAAGGAGGGGGTTCCCCCCTCAGCCGGCTTCGGCATAGGAGTGGAGAGATTGACCCGATACATATGTGGCCTGAGATGCATCTGGGACGCGGTCCCATTCCCGAAGGTTCCGGGGATCCCCTCCCCATAACCCCTTTAAAACGCATAAAACCAAAAATCATCGAACTTAAGGGATTAACATAAAGGGCTCAACCTCATAACCCCAACGACTAATTAAATATGACCGGGCCTATGGAAGATTCTATAAACAGATTTTAAGCGAGTTTCACTCGCCACTAGGAGGTTGATCTCGGGGCTGCGGCTCTCCTTACTGGGTTTCTATGGTTATCTTCACGGGGAAATCCTTCAAGAACATGGAGGCGACTATGAGGACGAGTATTATTGTTACAGCGGCTAGCAGGGCTGGGCTGAGGAGGAATGGCGACGGGTTGACTGGGATTATCTCCCCACCGACGGCGTACTCATCCTTAGTTGAGGGTGAACCATAAGCGGTCAGGAATAGCCCGGTGAAGGCTAGAATTGATAGAGTTGAAAACAGTATTAAATACTCTGACTTTCTCATCTCGACCAATTACTAATTCGTTAATGGATATATAAGTTTTATTATATTTCTAGTGGAGTTGGCCGGTCCCATATAGCTCTCTAAGGGTTTTGGATTTTCCCGGCGGGGTGGAGGAAATCTCGAGAGGGCATAGATTATTTGAACATCTATGAATCATCTTTTCTTCAGGGATATGGACCACTCTTCTTCTAGGGTTCTCGTCACCGGGGGGGCTGGCTTCATAGGGAGCCACCTCGTCGATGGTCTTCTGAGGGATGGGTGGGAGGTAACTGTCCTAGACGACTTCTCCTCGGGCAGGTTGGAGAATCTAAGGGGTGGACTTGATGGGGAGGCTCTCCGCGTTGTGAGGGGAGACGTTAGGGAGGCCTCCGCTGTGAGGAAGGCCCTCGAAGAGGTTGGGGTTGTCCTCCACCTCGCGGCGGTGACCAGTGTTCCCTATTCAGTTGAGCATCCGGATGAGACATATCAAGTGAATGTGGAGGGCACTAGAAACCTCCTTGAGGAGTGTCTAAGGGGGACGGCTGAGAGGGTTATCTACATCTCCACATGCGCCGTCTATGGGGAGCCCGAATACCTACCTATAGATGAGGATCATCCTACGAGGCCGGCATCCCCCTATGCGGAGAGCAAGCTCGAGGCTGAGAGGCTCTGCATGGAGTTCCAGGAATCCTATGGGCTGAGGACGACGGTTCTTAGGCTCTTCAACGTCTACGGGTCGAGGATGAGGGCTGACAGGTATGGAGGGGTGATATCAACCTTCATGAGGCAACTATGGGAGGGGGGACCCCTCACCATTTATGGGGATGGGGAGCAGACGAGGGACTTCATCCATGTGAGCGACGCCGTGAGGGCGATGATGCTCACATTGACCAGAGATGACATCTCGGGAGAGACATTTAACATAGCCACAGGGGTTCCAACATCCATAAACAGGCTGGCGGCCATGATCTCCGAGCTTAGAGGGGTGGAGCCGAGGCCCATACACCTAGAGGCGAGGGCTGGAGAACCCAGACACAGCTACGGAGACATCAGGAGGGCCAAGGAGCGGCTAGGATTCACGCCCAGGGTTAGCCTCAGGGAGGGGCTGCAACTCCTCCTAGAGGCCGCGGAGGATCGGGTTGGATTCCGATGGGGCGAGGCGGTATAGGTTGTATATATGGATGGCTGTGGATTGGCGTGAGATGAGCTATTAGAAGCTTAATGTTCCTTAAAGAATTTAACATTCAATTAAGGGATTAAGGATAAACAAGCTTCAATTAAAATTGAATCTATTTTTTCAGGATCTATTCTTCATCGCCTTGAATATCGGGTATGATGAGGCTTAAACCTAAAAACTTATAAGGAGATAACATAGAAAGTCATCAATAGCTATGCTCTCATCAGGTTTCCTTCTCCGTTGGAGGCGTAGAGCCATGAGGGCTGGGGTCTGGTTCAAGGCACTGACTGCAGAGGAGAGGGGTATAATGGTGCTCGCCCCGATGGTCGTGGAGCGCGTGAAGAGCCCGACCCTAGCCAGGATCATCGTGGAGATCGTTAAGAAGATCAGGGATGCCCTCGACGGCGGGCTGGCAAGGAGCCTAGCCCAGGCCATCTCAAGGTCCATTAGGATAGCTTATCTCGCAGTGATTTGGGGCCATAAGGAGGCTGCCTCCTGGGCTCTGGATGATGGCTTCGTCCGATACCTCGCCATCCTAGACCTGAACGCTCCTTCTGGGTGGGGATTCTGATGGACGACAGGGTTATAGGGGCCGGCATACTGGTAGGGAGCCTTCTAGGGATTGGCATATACTTCTGGCTCGTCTTCCTATCCCCCTGGACGGTGTTGGTCATACAGGTGTCAGCCTTCGCCGCCGTAGCTGCCCTCCTAGCCATCGTGGCCTGGATAGGGTACACACTGGCCACCACTCCTCCACCCAAGCCGATAGAGGAGCTGGAGAAGGAGCTGGAGGGGTTGCAGGAGGAGATTGAGGGAGGAGAAGAGAGTAGAGGGGCAGAGCCTGGGAAGGGGGAAGAGGGCTGAAACTTTGAGCCTCTCAGCCCTCAGGTTGACCATAAAGGGAAGGGTTCAGAGGGTTGGCTACAGAAGGTATGCCTTAGATCTGGCCCAGGAACTCGGGTTAGGGGGTTATGTTAAAAATCTGCCCGATGGATCTGTTGAGGTTCTTGTGCAGGGTATGGAGGATACGATAAATCTGTTCATGGAGGCCTTGAATAACCCCCCTCCCCCCGCTGTTATACGAGAGATCCAGAAGATTAGGGTTGAGCCCAGCCCAGAGATAAAGGAGTTCAGAGTCTTATATGGTGATCCTGCCGAGGAGCTGCAGGAAGGCTTTGGAGCCATGCAGTCAATATTTTTAGATTACTGGAGGGAGTTCAAGGATTATAGAGAGGAGTTCAAGGATTTCAGGCAAGAGTTCAAGGATTATAGAGAGGAGTTCGAGGATTTCAGGCAAGAGTTCAAGGATTTTAGACAAGAGTTCAAGGATTATAGAGAGGAGTTTAGGGATTATCGGAAGGAGTTTAAGGATTTTTCTTTGAGGACTGATGAGAGCTTTAAACTCTTATTTGAGAAGTATGGTGATATCTCAGAGAAGCTTACGGTTATATTGGAGACCCTTGTGAAGGAGTCCAAGGAGACTAGGGAGCAGCTGGCTGGGGCGGTGGAGAGGCTGGCTATGGCTGTTGAGGCCCTCAAGGCGGCCCTGAACCGCTGATTAGCAGTCTTGGATGCTGTTACATTGTGCCCCTCCGGATGGGGTCTCGGGGCTTCAAGCCGAACATCTCCCGAAGCCTCTTGGATGGCAGGTTCTCGCCCTTAGACCCAACCCTCCTACTCTCAACGAGTATGTCTGACAATGTGGTTCATCCGAAAAAATTAATTTCGGAAAATTTTGTGTTTCGGAAGTTGGCTTGTGGGGCTGGGCTTGACCTATCTCGTTGGAACCGACATCATAATATGCGGTTATGAGGCGTGGGGATCCCTTTGAAGGATCTGGCTTGTCCTGACAAAGTCGAGGAGGCTCTATTGCTCAGCCCCCTTCATAGAGGTCCTCTTCTCCTTGAAGGCCCTGGGCGTGTTGAATCCCTGGCTTCGAAGGTTGGTCTGCTGTGAGGCCTCCAAAACATGACGTTTGTGCCTGTAACCCCTCAGATCGCGGTTAAAGCTGCTGACATCCACATCAAGGGGCTTCTCCCCATCTTCGATGGCCTTCATGCCGCCACAGCCCTATTGTTGGACGCCATATTAGGAGGCAAGTAGATAGGATTGTTGCAGGCCAATCCCCTACAGCAGCCTCCACGAGGTGCTGGAGAGATATTAAGAGGGGGCTTTAAGGGAGAGGTGAGGGGAGGGCTTGAAGTTATGGAGAGAGGAGCTATGATCGAGGCCTCCCTATGGGCTGTCTAGGCATCTCTGCTCGGTTTGAAAAATGGGAAGGGGATGGGATGAGTTGGAGCCTGTCATCCATTTCGCAGTTCCATTCTTCGCTTTGATATTGGCCGGGGTTGAGCTTAAGAGGGCTTTACCCATCTCGCTTCTAGCCCTGATGCCGGATCTTGATGCTTTATTCCTGGTTCACAGGTCCATCTCCCATTCTCTAATAGTGGTGCTCACCTCTGCGGCCCCATTCCTCCTTCTTGCCCACAGGCTTAGGCGTGGATATTTCAGCACGGCCCTCCTGGGGCTTTTCTCGGTCTCCTCCCACCTTATCCTAGACCTCTTCAATGGCTATACGCCCATCCTCTGGCCCCTATACGGCTACTCATTATGGGTTAAGATGGGGTTGACAGCCTATATAGGAGGCTCCTTAAACCTCCAATCGAGCATCCAGATACTGACTAGGCCCATCGAATTCCAACGGCTTCACAGCCTTGATGCCCCCATCTTCACGGGGGAAAGCCTAATTGTCTCCGCTATACTGGTTGTATCCCTCCTAGTCAAGGGTTTCATGGAGTTTTTGAGGCGTCTGCACAGGGCTTGAGCCATCCTCGTTAAACACTAGAGATAAGCTTGTCTTCTTTGGGGCATTACGATGATGATCCTCCTCACCCTATTAGAGTCATGGAGGGAAGGTAGTCCTGCTTGAGATAGAGGTTGTGGAGGTGAGGGGGTTCTGCCCCGTGCATAGGTTAGGGGATAGGGTGGTTATTGAGGGGCCCAGAATACTGTTGGAGAGGACGGATGCGTTGTGTATTCACGCGTTGTCTGTGATATTGCATTACGCTGTTGCATTGGATGAAGGCGCTGACCCGGTGAAGCTTGGATTGACAAGGCCGGAGGATAGAGATCATGCTTACCTGCAATGTGTGGATCCATGGAAACCCTATACTGAGGGTGGCACGGTGATATTCAGAGTGAAGAGGATAAAATAAAAATGAAGGTTGCAATAGTTTTAGGAACTAGGCCAGAGATAATAAAGATGGCTCCCATAGTGAGGGTTCTTGAGCGTGACGGTTTAGACTACTTCATCTTACACACTGGGCAGCATTATTCGTATAATATGGATAGGGTCTTCTTTGAGCAGTTAGGGTTGCCTGAGGCCACATTCAATCTTGATGTGGGTTCTGGCTCGCATGGGGAGCAGACAGGTAGAATGCTCATTAAGATAGAGAGGGTTTTGCGCAGTGAGGCGCATGATGTCGTCCTGGTTGTAGGTGACACCAATACAGTTCTCGCTGGTGCCTTGGCGGCTGTTAAGCTTGGCTTCAAGGTTGGACATGTGGAGGCTGGCTTGAGGAGTTACGACCGTGAGATGCCTGAGGAGGTTAACAGGGTTCTGGTGGATCATTGTTCAGACTCGCTGTTTGCACCCACCGAGAAGGCTGAGCGCATACTGCTTAGTGAGGGAATCCCTGAAGAGAAGATTTTTGTAACAGGCAATACAATTGTGGACTCTGTTTATCAGAACTTGGAGATAGCAGGGAGAAAGGTTAACATTTATGAGGAGTTAGGTGTTGAAAAATGTGGATATTTTTTGGCTACTGTTCATAGGCAAGAAAACGTCGATAATGAGAGGAGGTTTCGAGGGATTCTGAAAGGCTTAGAGATGATAAGGGAGGAGTTTGATCTCCCCGTGATTTATCCGATCCATCCGAGGGCTGAGAGGCAACTTAAGATATTTAACATTGAAGTAAACGGCATTGAGATTGTTAAGCCATTGGATTATCTGAGTTTCTTACAGCTTGAGAGCAGTGCTAAACTCGTTTTGACAGATTCTGGAGGGGTGCAGGAGGAGGCTTGCATTCTGGGTGTTCCATGCGTCACATTGAGGTATAACACTGAGAGGCCTGAAACCTTGGATGTAGGGGCTAATGTTCTAGCAGGGACGGATCCACATGAAATTGTTAAGAAGACAAGGATTATGGCAAATAAAAGGAGTTGCTGGGAAAATCCTTTCGGCGACGGCAAGGCCGGTGAGAGGATAGTTCAAATATTATGGGAGAAATATGGTTAAGTCGAGCGTTTTAATTACTGGTGGAAGGGGCTTTATCGGCTCGAATTTAATGCATGAGTTGAGGAGGCGTGGTTATGATGTCTGGGTCTGCGATTTGATGCATTGTGAAGAAGATAATTATGTTCGCTGTGATGTTAGCAAGTACCGACAGGTTGAGAGAATATTTGAGGATCATGACTTCGATTATGTCTATCACGCTGCAGCTGAGTATGGTAGGTGGAATGGGGAGGACTATTATGAGAATCTTTGGTTGACGAACGTTGTTGGTACGAAGAACATCCTGAGAATGCAGGAAAAGAAGAGGTTCAGAATGATATTCTTTGGGAGTGCCGAGGTTTATGGGGACTATGATGGTGTTATGAGTGAGGATGTTATGGATAAGGTTCCTATTAAGCAGATGAATGATTATGCGATTTCGAAGTGGGTTAATGAGTTGCAAATATTGAATTCTGCTGCTATGTTTGGAACTGAGACTGTGCGGATTAGGCTCTTTAACGTTTATGGGCCTGGTGAGCACTATACGCCTTATCGGGGCTGGATACCCAGGTTTATTTATAAGGCGCTCCGCGACGAGCCCTACACGGTTTATCTCGGCCATAAGAGGACTTTGGAGTATGTTACGGACATCTGCTCCGCCCTCGCGAACATAATTGACAATTTTAAGCCCGGCGAGGTTTACAACCTGGGCGGGGATGAGCAGTACGAGATCAAATACATTTCGGACCTGATTTTGAGGTGCCTCGGAAAGGACGGCTCCAAGGTAGCTTACAAGGATGCTGAGCCCTTCACCACCAGGGTTAAGACGCCCGACTCTTCAAAGGCCAAGAAGGACTTGGGATTTAGGCTGACGGTGCCTGTCGAGGAAGGGATAAAGAGAACAGTTGAATGGTTCAAAGAGGTATATGGAAAAAGGGATTCTGCGGTTCGATGATGAACTTTGAAGACGTTCTGAACCATTATTCTGGTGAGAGGATCCTTGTAACTGGTGGAGCCGGCTGCATAGGCAGCAACCTTATCAGGCTCCTCCTCAAGGCTGAGCCTGAGAGGATAATCGTCATAGATGATCTTTCAGCCTCCTATGAGTGGAATCTGCCGAACGATGCCAAGGTGCAGTTTATTCAAGGAAGCGTTTTAGATGAGGAGAGGATGAAGCGGGCTTTCAGTTTTAAACCCAATCTTGTCTTTCACCTAGCGGCCCACTTCGCAAACCAGAACAGCGTGGACCATCCCGAGACCGATCTGATGGTTAATGCCCTCGGAACTTTGAAGACGCTCGAGTATGCGAATCTGGTTGGCGTAGAGAGGTTTGTTTTCGCATCCTCGGGGTGCTCAGTATACGGGAGCCAGGCCCCACTACCCCTGAAGGAGGACTTCGTCTCGCTCCATCTAGATACTCCATACCAGATTAACAAGCTCGTTGGAGAACTCTACTGCAACTACTTCCACGACTACTATGGGTTGCCCGTGGCCATCGCCAGGTACTTCAACGTCTACGGTCCTGGAGAGGTTCCTGGTAAGTATAGGAATGTCATCCCTAATTTTATCTGGTGGGCTATACATGGCAAGCCGCTGCCGATAACCGGGACTGGGGAGGAGACTAGGGACTTCACCTATGTCGAGGATATTGTTGATGGTACTCTTAGGATG
>JAGTQJ010000028.1:0-2894 GCA_018396515.1 Candidatus Bathyarchaeota archaeon
AGAAGCCTCGCCATCGACCCTAGATACCTCAGCCTGCAACCGCCCCTAGATTCTGTAGTTGCAGGGTTGGATTTGAGATAAAGGTTCCAAGGGAGGCACAGGAGGGAGAGAGACCTCTTAGACTGAGATGCTGAGGCTAAGAGGCGAGAGCCGACTTGGAGAGATGAGCTCATGTCGATGGGCCTTAATATCTCGAGGAGATGATTAGCAATGTATATATTTTAACAGGTCCACCCTTAACGGTAAATCTGAGCGTGATGGATTGAGTATGGAGAGGCCTTGGACTTCACTCTATGTCGTGAAGGTTACTAGGGGGCAGGAGAGGAACATATCCCTGATGCTTTCGGATAGGGCAAGGGTGGAGAAGCTTCCGGTGGCTGCTATTCTATCTCCAGCCGAGCTCAAGGGGTATCTGATAGTGGAGGCCGATGCCCCACACACCGTTGAGGAGCTCATCCGGGGGATGAAGCATGTGAGGCAGAGGATTCAGGGGACGCTGAGCATCTCCGAGTTGGAGAAGTACCTCGAGAGCAGACGGGCAGCCGGCGTTGAGGTGGGCGCCCTAGTCGAGGTTGTGGCAGGCCCCTTTAAAGGCATGCAGGCGAAGGTGATTAGGGTGGACGACGCGAAGGGGGAGGTGACCGTTGAACTTCTGGAGGCGAGTTATACCCTACCCATCACCCTCAATATAGACTATGTTAGGGAGGTGAAAAGGGCCTAATGGTGAAGAAGACCTTCAACTTCATCGTGGTGGGGGGGAAGGCCACGGGCGGTCCCCCGATAGGCCCAGCCCTCGGGCCCCTGGGAGTCAACATAATGGCCGTTGTGAACAAGATAAACGAGATCACATCGCCCTATGCTGGGGTGAAGGTACCAGTAGAGGTCACCCTGGACACGGATACGAAGGAGTTCTCAGTGAAGGTTGGTATGCTATCGACGTATTCTCTTATAACACAGGCTCTAGGCATCTCTAAGGGTTCCTCAACCCCGAAGAGGAGCACCGTTGGAAACTTGACCTTCAAGCAGGTCGTCGAGATCGCTATGAGGAAGAGGGAGGGGCTACTCGCGAACTCCTTGAAGGCTGCTGTGAAGGAGGTCCTGGGAACCTGCCTAAGCATGGGAGTCACGGTGGACGGTAAAACCGTTAAAGAGGTCCTCCCCTTATTGGAGTCAGGGGTCTACGACGAGTTTTTAAGAGCCCCTTAACCTTTATATCATATCTCCAATCCTAGAGGGGAGCCTAATGTCGCTGCGGAGGGAACAGATGATCGATGCCCTCATGAAGGCTAGGGCTGCAGCCCCACCTAGGGGCTTCGAACAGTCCATAGAGTTGATAGTTAACCTGAAGGACATAGATCTCAAGAAGCCTGAGAATAGGATAAACCTGCGCGTCGAGATCCCGAACGGGTTTGGGGGGAGGAAGGTTCTCATCTTCGCATCAGGGGATCTAGCCCTCAGGGCTAGAAGGGCCGGGGCTGACGCCGTGATCGAGCCCTCCGAGCTGGAGGCCATGGCTAAGGATAAGAAGGAGATCAAGAGGAGGATGAAGGAGTTCGATGTCTTCTACGCGGAGGCCCCGCTCATGTCCCTGGTGGGAAGGTTGGTTGGGCCCTTCCTAGGGCCTAGGGGGAGGATGCCGATCCCTATCCCCCCCAATTTGCCGGTTGAGAGCGTCATCGAGGCTGGGAGGAGGGTTGTCTTCCTTAGGAGTAGGGATAAGCCCCTGATACAGTGCGCCGTGGGCAGCGAGAAGATGGAGGATTCCAAGGTCGCGGAGAACATAGAGGCCATCCTCTCAAGCCTCACATCTGCCCTAGATAGAGGTTTTAGAAACATAAGGTCAGCGTATGTGAAGTTGACCATGGGGCCAGCTATAAGGCTCATATGACGGGGTGTGAGTATTGGTCTCAGAGAATAAATCTAGGATGCTCGATCAAGCCATCGAGCTTCTGAAGAAATATGAGGTCATCCTCGCGGCAGACCTATTCAAGATGAAGAGCCAGATGCTACAAGATCTCAGAAAAGAGTTAGGAAAAGAGTTGACCTTAAAATGTATAAAGAATAATATATTGAGAAAGGCCATGGAGAAGATGGGACTCGAGGGCTCTGAAGAGTTTATAAACAGAGCCCAGGGCTCCAACATCTATGCGTTCTCCAACGAGAACCCCTTCAAGCTCGCCATGATGCTGAAGAAGAGGAAGGTGAGGGTTTTTGCAAGGCCGGGGGACATCGCCCTCGAGGACATAGTCATCCCAGCCGGTAACACGGGCCTAGCCCCCGGGCCATTCATCAGCAAGCTGGCAACCCTGGGCGTGAGGACGAGGATAGAGGGAGGAACCATCTGGGTCAACTTCGACACGAAGGTGGCCAGCGCCGGCGATAAGATCTCCCAAGACCTCTCCGAGATACTGGCCCGGCTGGGGATAAAGGCCGGGGAGATGGGGCTCGAGGCCAAGGCGGCCTACTTCAATGGGAGGATCATAACCAGAGATGAGCTTCTACTCGATGTGGAGGAGTATCGGGATCTGCTGAGGAAGGCCTCTGAGATGGCATTCCAGGTTGCCCTACTCGCTTCTTATCCCACACCCCAGACCCTTCCAGCACTAATCTCCATGGCTGTGCAGAAGGCCGAAAGATTAGCCCTCAGGGCTGAGTACATCGATAGAGATTCAGCTGGGAAGCTAATAGCCATCGCATACTCCCACGCTTTAACCCTACAAAACCTTGTTGGGAGAAGGGTTGAGCAGAGCCTAGGCTCGGCGGAGACATGAAAAGAGACATAAAAAATAAGGGGAAATTTAGACCGGGGTTAACCAGCCTGGCTTCTTTACCCTCCCTGAGAGGATGTCGGCATAGTGTTCCGCTATCCTCGTGGTGATGGGGCCTGGATACTC
>JAGTQJ010000028.1:2942-14440 GCA_018396515.1 Candidatus Bathyarchaeota archaeon
GCCCGTCCCGCAGAGGAAGGCCTCATCGGAGGCGTAGAGCTCAACCCTGGTAATATCTCTGACCTCAACGGGGATACCGAGGTCTCTAGGTATAAACTCTAGGAAGGTGTTCCGGGTGACAGATTCCAAGATCGAGGCGGAGACGGGGGGAGTGATGACCTTCCCATCCCTCACAGTCATTATGCAGGCCCCTGGGGCCTCTGAGACGAAACCCCTATTGTCCAGGAAGATGGCTCCATCATAGCCGCATCTCTTAGCCTCCCTGGTGGCGAGGGCGGAGTTGGCGTAGTTAGCCCAGGACTTCGCCTGGGGTGGGAGGGCGTCGCTGGCTATCCTCCTCCAGCTGCTCACCATGAAGCGCCTGCGAGCCCCGAACCTGGGATTCCCCCTACCGAGGAGGGTCTCAAACTTCCAGACCGGGATCACGACGTGGACGGCCTCCTCGGCCCCAGCCCTAGGCCAGACCCTTGGCTGGATATATACATTCGACCTGAATCCGTTCGCCCTTATAGTCTCCCTAACGGCCTCTAGGAGTTGATCCTTCGTGTATGGGATCTGGAGGCCATCGACAGCAGCGCTCCTCCATAGGCGGTCTATGTGAGGCTTCCACTGGAAGATGTTGAGGTTACCCTCCCCAAGTATATCCCCCTCCACATATGCCTTTATCCCCTCGAAGATGCCGAGGTAGATGGGCTCCATGGCGGAGACCAAGGCCTTATCAGTCTCCACGATCTCCCCGTTCATCCAACAGTAACGGGCACCCCTAAAGGCTGCGGACATAGACACCCGAAGATAAGATCACTGAAGTTATTAAAGAGTTTATCACAAGCACCTCTGATATTAAGAACCCACCTTTAGAGATGTATCCAATATTTTCATCTTGAGAGAGGATTATTATGTCAAAAATTGGGGGAGGAGTTTAAACCCTTTCTATCTTAAAGATCACGGGTCTAAGCCCGTCAGTGCAGCAGTTCACCGAGACCCCAGGCTCCTCGTACCAGTGGAAATTCCCGTGGAAGCGGAGGGTCTGAACCACCTTGTATAGGTCATTCCAAGCCCATCCGCAGAACCCCTCCGGCATCCTCCCATCCTCCTCGACGTAGAAGACCTGCCCCTCGTGGAAGAGTTCGCATGGACCCGTCGGGGCACCCTTGATGGGAGATCTCTCAAAGACCTCCTCGGGCTTGAACCGCCTAAGAACCGTTATCCTAAGCCTGCTAGCCCTCTCAACCAACGAGTATCAAATTAGGTGATCAACAAGCAATTTTAAGCTTTCCCATGCCCTTCTTGGAAAGATGTTTAAAAATGGTTTCTTATATAGGGTATCTAGACCCAATAATCTTTAATCTATCTATTCAATGTGTTTATTGTCTTGAAGAGGCGTAGGGCAACCGTCGTAAGGGTTGAGGATGCCTCCACCCTCATAATCAGGCCCTATATGGCCGTGAGGCTCGCGGGGGTGGAGGCCCCCTCGAGGGGTTCGCCGGAGGCTGAGATGGCTCGAAGGAGGCTGGAAGAGCTCACCCTGAACAAGAAGATAGAGTTTGAGGTTCAGGAGTGGGACAGGCTTGGGTGTAGCATCGCGATGGTCTGGCTCGATGGCTCAAGCCTCAACGAGGCTATGAGGACCTATATCGAGGGGCTGGGCCAGAAAAGTTAATATATAATGATGAATTTTTGGAGGGGATTCGAGATGGTGATGAAGTCCGGCACGGTAGTGGAGGTATTAGACGCCGTCTCCTTCAGGCTTAGAACCGACGCCATTCTGGTCCTCGACGGTGTCGAGCCTCCACCGAGAGGTTCAGAGGCTGAGAAGAAGGCTAAGGAGAAGCTGTCAGAGCTTGTTTTAAAGAAGAAGGTCCAATACGAGGTAACAGAGTTCGATGAGCTAGGTAGGACAAGAGCGAAGGTAAACATAGAAAATTTGAATATAAACGAGGAGATGAATAAATATATTAAAGGACTTTAATGAGGAGGAAAATCATTAAATCCACAATTTTTGTGTATATTTAAAAATCATGTTCTTAGTTAAAAATTTTCTATTAAACTTCTAAATATCATGTTGATTTATCATCTATATTATTTAAAATTTAAAGGTTGTTTTAAGAATTCATGATCATCGTGGTTCTTGTTAATTGTAACTTTTAGTTTTTTAATAAGTATGTTTAGAAGAAGGTTTGATTTGTCTTTTATATTTGGAAAAAGGAAGTGGTTGTTTATTCTTTGACGTGCCTCAGTTCTCTGGCCTCAACCGCCCCTAGGTACATCTCCGTCAGCTGCGGATGGTTCAGAAGCTCCTGCGCCGTCCCCTTGAAGGTGAACCTCCCCCCTCTCATCATGTAGGCTACATCTCCTACCTCAAGGGCCCTCCTAGCCCTCTGTTCCACTAGAACTATTGGTAGGCCTGTGGTGTCGGCCATCTCTTTAAGCTTCCTGAGAACGTCGTTTACCAGTTTGGGCATGAGGCCTGCCGTGGGCTCGTCCACAAGCATGACTTTGGGATCTCTCATTAGGACCATGCTCTCAGCCAGCATCTGGCGCTCACCTCCGCTCAGGGTTCCAGCGGGCCTCTTCAGGAACCCCTTCAAGACGGGGAATAGGGTGAAGCATAGCTCCAGCTTGTCCTCTATCATCTTCTGGTCCTTGATGGTGTAGGCTGCCATCTTCAGGTTCTCCTCCACGGTGAGGCGGCTGAAGATGTTGCCCACTTGGGGCATGTATCCTATACCCATCTTCGTCCTCTCGTATGGGGGAACCCTCGTTATATCCTTCCCCTGGAACAGCACCTGGCCCGAGTAGACCGTGACGAGGCCCATAATCGCCTTGAGGAGGGTTGTCTTCCCCACCCCGTTTGGACCCACGATGACAGTCACCTCTCCCTCTGGGGCCTCGAAGTCTAGGTCGTAGATCACATGGATCGGGCCGTAGCCCACATTCAACCCCTTGGTCTCTATTACGTTGCCCATCTCACTCACCCAGGTATGAGGTCACCACCCTGGGATCCTCGAAGACCTCCTCAGCCGTTCCCTCGCAGATAATCTTCCCCCTGTCCATGGCGAATACCCAGTCGGCGTACTGGGCTGCAACCTCCAATCTATGCTCTATGACGAGGAAGGTTATCCCGAGCTCATCTCTGAGGCGGATGATGTGGCTGAATATCTGGTGGCAGAGCTTAGGGTCTATGCTCCCGACAGGCTCATCAAGCAGGATGGTCTCTCCGCCGCTCATGAGGGCCCTGCCTATCTCCAAGAGCTTGAGTTCTCCTCCGCTCAGGGTCTTGGCTGGCATCGCCCAGACATGCCTGAGGCCGAGGATCCTGAGGAGCTCGGCAGCCCTCCTAACCGCGCTTATCTCGCTCTCAAGCCAGCTGGGCTTAAAGAGGGAGAGGAATATGTTCTCCCCTGCGTTGTCAGGTAGGGCCACGAGCATGTTCTCCAGGGTGGTCAACCTGAGGAATGGGGAGGCTATCTGGAAGGTCCTCACCAAGCCTAGGCGGGCTATCTTATACATCTCCCAGCCAGTTATATCCTTATCCCTATAGTAGATCCGCCCCTCTTCAGGCTTAAAGATCCCCGAAAGACAGTTGACCAGTGTGGTCTTCCCACAGCCGTTCGGGCCGACGAGGAGGTATATCCCTCCCTCCTTGAGGCTTAGGCTTACCCCATCGACTGCAGCGAACTTCCCGAAGTACTTCTTAACATTCTCAGTCCTCAAGACCTCGGTCATCGCAGATCTTCCATTAATAGCCGTTCATACTCGGTTTAAATATTTTCCTTTTAAAGGCGATATTTCCGGGTAATATTTTAAGTTTATCGTGATTGTGGCTATTTAAGAAAAAGTTCTGTTTTAAAATTGGATTAATAATGAATTTTTGGGTTTAAAACTGAAACCATGTAAAGAGGATAAAATAATTTGAAGATATTTGTTGTAATTCGCAGTGGGTTTAGATTGAATGATTCTGGTTGATGAACCTAATTATGGGATCTTATCTTCATATTAAATTTATTATAAAAGAAAAAAGGGAGTTTAGGATGCTAGCCACCTATGGCTGGAACCTTTATCCCTTCCTTAGCTAGGGTTTCCGTGTACCAGGTTACCTTCCCAGTTGTACCATCGTAGAGGCCATAAAGGACATTATCGACCTTGCCATCTCCATCTGGGTCTCCATAGCCCCATATATCATAGTTAGAGGCGTACCTGTCTCCATTCTCGTCTAGCCTGGTCCACCCGCTGGCCCCAAACATGTTATAGGTGATTGGGTGGATCAGCGGTATGATCACCTTCGGGTCGGTGCTCTGAGATTGGAGGACAGCATAGGCCAATGTCCAGGCGATGTCATATGTGCAGGCGGTGTAGTAGCCGAAGGGCTGCTTGACCAAGGCGTAGTAGCGGTCGTATAGTTCCCTATACTTTGGAGACTCGGCGGGCGCCGCTAGAGTGCTGAATATCTTCAGCTTGTTAGCATGAGCAGGGGCATCATCTATTAGACGTTGTGTCATGCTAGTTCCATCAGAGCCGAACCAGAAGAGATTGTAGATGGTGGGGTAGTCCTTGGCCTGGGTTACGATGGTGACTATCTCTTCGAAGCTGAGGACCTCGATGGCTACAGCGTCCTTCCCGTACTTGGGTATGGCTGCCTTCGCCTTGTCCTCCATGGTTGCGAGGTAGCTGCTGAACTCTGTCACCTCGGCTGCATACCTCACCCTGTCAAGTATGGTGATCCCCCTCTTGGGAAGCTCCTTCTCCAGGATGTTGTATATTCCGTCAGCCCAGGCGTCTCCACGCTGCATTATTATGACTGCCTTGATCCCCCAGCTCTTAAGCATCTCCGCTATGGCAGGGGACTGAACCAAGTCGTTTGGGCACATCCTAAAGAGGTTGTCCCCCTTAATCGCCAGCAGTGGCGAGGTGGAGGAGGGGCTGAATAGGAGCATGTTGTTCTCGTTAACATAGGAGAGAGCTGCCTGAGCTTGGGAGGACCACCTGCCCCCTATGACTAGGTTTACCCCCATAGCCTTGTAGGACTGGATCTTCTCCAGGTGTATAGCAGCTTGGCCCTGTGCGTCGTCGATGAGGAAGTCGAAGGTCACACCATAGCCCAGCTTCTTCGCAAAATCGTTTAGGTCAGGCTTTAAAATTTCGGTGACGAAGGGTTTCTCTGTTTCCAGGCCTGTGGTTGATGCTACTATGTTACCTATCTTGACAGTCTTGCCCTTGAGGGGCTGGACCTCAACAGTTACGGTCTTCTCGACGACCTTCTCAGTAACCTTCGGCGGAGCCGCGTAGTAGCCTATTCCAGCGCCAATTCCCAGCCCAACTATTAGCATAACTATTACAGGAACTATAACCCTCCGTTCCAAATGCTTCACCCGACGTTTTCGGGTCTAATACCGTTGTTATTCTATATAAAATTTTGTATGGAGAGCCCTAATCCTCGTGGGTTTGACCCCTTTGAGTCTGAACTGGCTTCCGTGGAAAGTGAAGCTTGTGCGAAAAAGATTAATACGACTAGCCTTCGTTAGAATTAGGTCTCAGATGATGATCCCGCCTCTCTTGATGGCTGCTATAGTGTATGCCTGCCTGATAACGATCTTAAGCATAGGGTTCACCTTGACCTATCTCACAGCAAAGATACCGAACTTCGCCCATGGTACCTATGCCGGCATAGGGATCTACATAAGCTATACCGTCTCAAAGATCTTCGGCCTCTCGCCTTATATAGGCTTTCCAATAGCCTTCTTACTCGGTGGAGCCTTAAGCGTCGTGATATTCCTCTTGGTCATAGGTGTGCTCCAGAGGATGGGGGGCGGAGCCATAGTCCTGACCATCTCAACACTGGCCATCCAGATATTCCTCACAGCTTCTCTAAACATCTACGCCTTCTGGCTTCGTGAAGTCTATAAGACATATAGTATGGCATTCATGCTCAAGGAGTTTGATTTCTATATTGGGGGTTATCCAGGAGTCTTCCCAGTAACTCTGATCCTGTGTATAGTTACAGTGATCCTTCTCCACTACATGTTGACTAGAACTAGGATAGGTGTAGCCATGAGGGCAACCGCCGAGGATCCGGAGTTAGCATCAGTTCTCGGAATCAATATCTACAGGGTTCAGCTATTCTCATGGTTCCTGACGGGTGGGATGGCCTGCCTAGCAGGGGCCTTCCTCCCAATGTGGTTCCAAAGCTCTCCAACCACAGGGGCGATGATCATTACAAGCATAATGGCAGGAAGCCTACTAGGAGGATTTGAGAATGTCTATGGAGCCATCGTAGGAGGCTTCGGTGTGGGATTCTCCGAGATCCTACTGACCTACTGGCTTCAGGGAGTTTGGGGCACATGGGTAGGGGAGTATAGACCCCTGATCCCTATGTTCTTCCTCATAGCAGTGCTCCTACTTGAACCAAGGGGCCTTCAGGGGGTCTATGAGCGGCTCTCAGCGACCAGGACGGGTGAGAGGCTTATGGGGATGTTTTCAAGGAGTAGGGGTGTGTCATAGATGATCGAGCTGATTGGAACCTTAGCTGGGGAGATAACCGGTGAGGCGAGGCTCATCGTAGATATAGCCATGTTCTTCGGCCTCCTCGTCATAGTAGCCATGGCCCTTAACTTCCAATACGGAAACGCGGGGGTTCCGAATATGGGATGCGCAGTCCAGGTTATCGTGGGAGCCTTCACCGTCAGCGCCATAACCATGAGGCTCGCCTTCTGGATAGTGGAGTCTGCTGGAATAAAGCTTCTACCCTATGCCTCAGATTTCGATTGGGTCTATAACAACCAGATAAACGTCCATGTATTGACGAACCCATATTTGAAGGAGCACCCAATGGTCGCGATATCCCTCCTCCTCTTCTCCATGGCAGTTGCACTGGTGCTCGGCGCCCTGATAGGGTGGCTCATGTCCCTCCCAGCAATAAGGCTCAGGGCGACATACCTCATGATAGTCCTTATCACCATGGCCGACACCTCCCAGATATTCGGTAGGAACATGCCGCAGATTAGCGGGGGAACCCTGGGTGTCTTCGTTCCCAACGTCTTCGCCTGGTATCCAGGAGATAGGGGCGTGATAACAGCAGTAATAACCCTTGCCATAGGTCTGGTCGCCTTCTTCATATTCAGGACTATGCTAAACTCTCCATACGGGAGGCTCATGAGGGCCATAAGGGAGAACGAGGTGACTGTGGCCAGCGTGGGGAAGAACGTGGTTGGTATTAGGAGGAACATCCTGGTATTCGCCTCAGGAATAACCGCATTGGCAGGGGTCCTCAACGCCTTCTACTTCTCCTTCGTAGTTGAGGCAAACTATCAGAGGGCCTGGTGGACCTATTGGCCCTGGCTAATGCTCATCCTAGGGGGACCGGGAAACAATGCTGGAACCTTCCTGGGCTGCGCCCTGGTCGTCGCGATGAGGAGAATAATAATATACTATAAATGGATATTCGACCAATACTTCTTCTTCCCAATCTCATACTTCGAGGATATACTCCTCGGCACGCTGCTCATCGTCGTGATGATCTTCCGGCCAAGTGGTTTGATACCTGAGAAGCTCCTCTACATCCCCGGAGTACCATATGGGAGGCTGGTCAGGGAGGAGGTTAGGGTGGATTGGAGGAAGGCGCCGAGAGCTAGGGCCGCTGGAGAAAAGCCAAGATGGATGTTCTGGAGGAGATAGGAGGCTAACCCAAAATGGATTGGGACCCGATACTATTCTGGGTTATGATAGCGATATGGGTCATAATGCCTACCTTCATAGTGATAGAGGAGATAAGGGAGAGGAGGGCCCTGGCTAGAGATAGAGAGGCCGAATAGGGCTAAGATATCCCCCTTATTTCTCATACAAGGTTAATTAATATTGTAATCTTCCAGCCACTATCATAATTTAATTATACTTCTTTTAAACATATCCAAATATTCAGTTTGCCCCGCTAAAGCATATCCTCAGCCACTTTATACAGCTTCTCATAGCCTTAAAAGTATCACCCTTGTAGTGTAATCTTCAGTATCGATAAACTATAAAGCCTCAAGATCAACATTACTTATACTTAAAAAGCAATATAAATGGTATTTTAATGGTTAAATAGAATCTTGCGGCGTTCAACACTATAGCGATTCATCTGCTGCTTGGTAATTTCCTTTAATTTTTCTGATCAAATCTTCATCTATATATTTGGGATGACTAGGTATTTTAGTATCTGCTCTGTTGGGATCTTCTGGGCTTTGCCCCATGCTATGCCGACGAGATCGCTCTTCTCCACCTCTGAGAAGACCAGGTAGGCCATTATAACATTGAAGCCGAAGTCGTTAAGGGAGCGCCCCCTCCTAGCAGCCATGTACATATGTGCCCTTGTCCTGGTCCTTATCAGGGCCACGTCTCCCTCGTATATGGGGGAGAGGATCTCGGAGTATGGAGGCCCTAGACTGGAGATCGCCGACCTGAGGTCCTTGGACTCCATAACCATCCTGAGCTCCTCGAGACCTATCTTGAAGGTTGCTGGGAAGAGCTCCTCAAGGGGGGCTGGAGGTGGGAGGCCCCTCCTCTTCAACGCCGCGAGGAGGTTCTCCACATCCGTCTCAAGCTCCACTATCCACCTGACTAGAACCCTGTCCCAGTGGGGGAGGGATTCTAGCGATCTCAAGGCTGTGGAGGCGTAGATATGGTTTAGGGCCAGCTCTAGAGGCCACACGGCCTCGAGCCTCCTATAGAGCCCCATGCTCTCCATCAGCTTGGAGTATGGGGTTCCCCTAAGCATCTCCACAGCCCTCTCCAGGGACTCGGCCTCGGCAAGGGCCTTGAAGCTGCCAGCCAAGTAGGGCTCTATGGGGATGAGGCTCTCCAGTATCTGTTCAGGATGCATGTAGCTGTACTTCCCCCTAAGGATCCGCTTCAGGTTTAGAACCTCGAACCTGAGGTAGTAGTAAGCCCTTAGGAAATCGGCTATGTTCCCTGGGGCCAGCTCCACCACCCCAGCCATCCTCTCTATGAACTTCCTGTAAAATATCTTCTCCAAGGCTATGGATGGGTCCCCCCCAGCCTCTATTGAGATGACACCGTAGGGGGTCTCAGATAGACTTCTGATGAACCCATCTAGGGTCTCTGAGAGGGCTAGGTTCCTCATCTGATCTGGGGTGAGGAGGCTCGATATCAGGGCGTGGCTCCTCACCACGGCGTATTCTAGTCCTGGGCTCACTCTCTGCGGCGTGCCAGTGCCCCTCCAACGAGCTTCATCTTGACGAGCTCCTCTAGGCTCTCGTCGTCTAGCTTGTCCTGGATGAACCTTATTATCTGCCTGTATGCAGGTATAACTATGTTCTCCAAGGCGTTGACCTTCCTGTTCGTCTTCCCAAGCTCGTCAGCTATCCTCTCAGCCCTGGCCTCGAACTCGGCGAGCCTAACAATATCCTCGAGCACCCCTAGCACCTTTGAGGCTGCATGGCTTAGGGTTATGTCAAGCTCCCCCCCAATCTCCGGCTTCGAGAGGATCTTGACGTATGGATAGCGGACCCCCATGACGCTCCTCGGCAGGACCTCGACCTCCAGGGCCTTCCTCACCGACATCGCCTGGCTCCTCACCTCTGTCGGCCCTATGGAGAGGTAGGCTGCGGTCAGGGCTGAGTAGGCCTCCCTGAGGCTCTGGAGGAGGAGCCTCCTCCTACCCCTTAGGATCTCCAGGGAGGCGCTCAGCTCCTTCGCGAGGTGGTCACGCTTCAGCTTGAGGAACTCGCATCCCCTTTCTATGAATCCTATCCTCCTCTTCAGCTCCATCAGGTAGCCCTTTGTCGGCCTGACGGTCATGAGGGTGGACAAGGCTTACTCTGCTCTCCTATATCTGGGATGGAACTCCTTTATGTAGGCCTCTCTAACCCGGATAAGGTCCTCCTCTGGGAGCAGAGCTAGGAGGTCCCAGGCTATGTTTAGGGTCTGCTCTATAGTCCTGTTCTCATATGGCCCTTGGTTCACGAACCTCTTCTCGAACTGGTCTGCGAACTCAAGCCATGTACGCTCCCTCTCGCTCAGCCCGACCAGGCCGACGATCCTGACGAGCCCCCTTGCCCTGGTCCCCTCGGCGTATGCCATGTAGAGCTGGTTCGAGACATCCGCGTGGTCCTTCCTAGTCGTCTTCTCCCCGATCCCGTCCTTCATCAGCCTAGAGAGGCTTGGAAGGACGTTGATGGGTGGATATATCCCCCTCAATGCCAGCTCCCTCTGGAGGATTATCTGCCCCTCGGTTATGTAACCTGTGAGGTCGGGGACAGGGTGGGTTATGTCCCCCCCGGGCATGGTAAGTATGGGCATCAGGGTTACAGATCCCTTCTTTCCAACAATCCTCCCAGCCCTCTCATATATTGTGGCGAGGTCGCTGTATAGGTATCCGGGATACCCCTTACGGGTTGGGATCTCCTCCCTGGCTATTGAGATGCTCCTCAGGGCCTCAGCGTAGTTGGTCATATCGGTCATTATGGTGAGGACATGCATGTTAAGGTCGAAGGCGAGGTACTCGGCTATGGTCTGGGCGATCCTGGGGGTTACAATCCTCTCTATTGGAGGGTCATCAGCCAAGTTCAGGATCATCACAGCCTTGTTAAGGGCTCCAGTCTTCTCGAACTCCTCCCTGAAGAACTCTGCCTCCTCGTTCTTTATCCCCATCGCTGCGAAGACTATGGCGAACTCCTCCTCCTTACCGGGGATGGTGGCCTGCCTGGCTATCTGGGCGGCGAGCTGGTTATGGGGGAGGCCTGACTCGCTGAATATGGGGAGCTTCTGACCCCTGACGAGGCTGTTCATCCCATCTATGGCTGAGATGCCGGTCTGGATGAACTCGCTCGGGACATCCCTCGCTGCGGGGTTTATGACACCTCCATGGACATCCCTCACATCGGTGCTGAGAGGCCTAGGCATCCCGTCGAGGGGCCTGAAGCTCCCGCTGAAGACCCGGCCGATGAGCTCATCCGATACGGGTATCCTCAAGGCCTCACCTGTGAACCTCACCCCCACGTTCAGGTCCATGCCGCTAGTCTCGCCGAAGACCTGGATCATGGCCCAGTCCCTGGAGACATCGAGAACCGTGCCCAGAACCTCGTCGCCAGAGGGGGTGGTTATCCTCACCACCTCGTCATAGGCCACATTCCTAACCCCCTCGACGAAGAGGAGGGGACCCTTTATCTCAGTCGTAGTCTTATAGACAAGACCAGCCTCCTCAAGCCTCATCTCGGAGCCACCTCGTATTCTTTAGCCAGCCTTTCTATCTGCCTCTTCATCTCTATCCTCGCCTCCTCTATGGGCTTTATACCTTCCCTCTCCTTGAGGCGCATAAGCTCCGGGACTATGTCCAGCTCCCTCACCTTCTCTATGGGGATGCCGTGCCTTATCAGGGGCTCTGCGAGGTTGTAGAAGTCAACTATTATCTTCAGCAGGGCTGCCTGCTTCTCAGGCTCGCAGAACTTATCAACCTCGTGGAAGGCGCTCTGGACTAGGAAGCCCTCCCTCAGCATCTCAGCGAC
>JAGTQJ010000029.1:0-13942 GCA_018396515.1 Candidatus Bathyarchaeota archaeon
GCTATCGAGACTAGGTCGACGTATCCTCCATCCCTCAGCTTCTTGGCTGTTGAGGGGCCCACGCCAGGTATATCCTCGAGAGAGCCCGCCATAATACCCCGAGGAGATGTTGACCCGCCCCCAATAAATTCGGTGAGGGCGGAGGAGGGGAGGGGGGGTTAGATGTTAGATTTAGGATGCCCCAGGGCGTAATTCCCCGAGAGAAATCTAAAAACAGATTTTTCTCCGTTCGAGTTCTGCCCTCGTCGAGAAGGCCCCGTTTAACGGATCAATCAAAAGGCGAGGCCTATTCAAAAATCAGCGCCCTAGATTTAACTTTTTAATTGAATTTTATGCGCCCCTCCTCCATTACTTTTTAGCACCAGATTCGTTAAACCTTGTTTGAGGGGTTCGATTGGGATGTCTTGTTGCGAAGATCCTGAAGACCTGGATCAGGGCCTCTACGAGGGGTTCTCCCCTCACCAGCCTGTATCTTCTCTGATGGCCCAGCCTTACCTCTTCCACCAGCCCGTATCTCATCAGGGTTGCTATGTGGATCTTCAGGTTTGAGTCCCCTATTCCCGTCAAGGCTTTAAGCCTGTATAGGCTGAAGGAGGCCTCAAGCCTTGGGTTCTCCGCCATGACCCTCAGTATCCTTAGTCGACCTATGCTCCCGAGAACCCTCTCGGCCTGCTCTTCAGGCAAGGGCCTTCCTCCTCTCCAATCCCCTTAGCATCCTGCTCAGGTCTTCAAGGGAGGCGCCGGCTATGCTCAGGCCCCTATCCTCCCTATAGTCCACTATCCCCCTGAGGGAGAGGTCCCTCACCCTCTCAAGAACCCCATTGTAGGATAGGCTTCTGATGCCTTGGGCCTCACATGAGACGAGGTAGAAGTCATAGACCTCCTTTATCGAGACGTATGGGGTCCTCCTATGTTGGAGGGCTTGGATCGCGCCCATCAGTATAGCAACGCCCTGCTCATCTAGGTTTAGGAGGTCCTCGCTGCTCAAGCCCCAGAACTCCTCACCTACCGCCCTCCTCACATGCTCTATGGAGACCTTCCTAGCCCCCTCGGCGTCCGCTATCAGGCCGCTGGTGAGCATCACGTCTAGGGCGAAGCGGCAATCCCCGGAGTTCTCCTTCCTGCTCGCCGCCAGATCAGCCACATAGCTGATCGTCTCCTCATCCACAGTTCCTGGCTTGAAGGCCTCATCAACCCTCGCTCCTAGGATATCTCTAAGCTGCCTTGAGTCGTAGCTTGGAAGCCTAACAACTATGTTTCCAAGGCTGCTCCTCTCTGAGGGGTCAAGGAGTTCTAGGAAGCCCGGGTCTCTGGCTATGAAGATTACCCCTATGACATTCTGGTATTCTCCCAGGTATAGCTCGCTCAGCCTCGTCAGGTCGTAGACCACTCCCCCCTCCCTCTCCTCCTCCTTAGACCTCCTAACCAGGTAGTCCACGTCGTCGAGGGCTAGGAGGAGGTACTTCCCCTCAGCCCTCAGGTAGTGGACGATGAGCCTCAGTATCTCCCCGGAGGAGTGGCCCCTCGTGGCCAACTCTGGGGCCAGCCTCTGGAGGATCGTCTGGTAGAGGATGAAGCGCGACCCCCCCTCAAGCTTGCAGTTAACGTGTATGAAGCTTAGAGGCACCCCCCTCTTTGAGGCCTCGGCCTGGTAGTTCACCCCGAAGCGGTAGGTTGTGCTCGTCTTACCAGAGCCCACGGGGCCATATAGCTGTACAACCCTCTCGTATGTTTCCCCAGGCCTCTCGAGGAAGTCCTTGAAGAGGCCCCTGAGCATGCTTATGTGGAGTTCACGATGGGGTAAATGGCTGGGGATATGTCTAGGGAGGAGTTTCTCAATATCCTTAAACACCGAGGCTGCACGGACGCTTGGAGATAATGGCACAGTAAGATGTATGGTGATGAAAATAATTAAAATATTCAGGAAGATGTGGGGGATGGATCTTTGGCTTAAACCCCTTTTCAGGGAATTATTTAAATTTTTAATGAAAATTTGCGTTTTTGTAACTCCTTAGCGGGAGCCGAGAAACGGATATTAAACGGGTATTTTCAACCCCCTTCAGGTTTTTCTTGTTTAGCCCTTCAGGCATGGCGTGATGCTTCCAATAAGCCATTCAAGCCGCTCCTTTATAATCTCAATGATCTTAAAAATGGTATCGACATACAATTTCCTTTGGATATGCCTCTGAACAGAGATAGGTCCAGGGAGATAATGTCTGGGAAGGGCGTAGATGCTGTTATAGCCTCATCCCCCGAGAACGTCTACTATGCCTCGGGCTACTGGAGCGTTGCCCATAGGTCCTCCTCGAGAGTTTGGATCTACGCCGTGATCCCCCTCGATGGTGAGCCATTCGTTATAGCTCCTGCATGGGAGGCTGACCTGGCCCTCTCAGGCGGAGTTGAAAATATATACCTCTACGGCCCTGAGGAGGTGGAACTCACGGGAGAGGCCGGTATAGCTGGGTTTGACCTCCTTGAAAGGCTTCTTATCAAGGCTCGGATCGGGGATGAGGCCCTATCAGCCTTAACTTGGGCACTGGAGTCGGAGGGGTTGTCTAAGGGGGTTATAGCCGTAGACCCCTCGAAGGTGGAGCCCGGGCTTCTCGAGAGGGTTCAAAGGGCCATCCCTGGCTTGGAGCTGAGGGATGGAAGAGGGCTGATTGAGGAGATTAGGCTGGTTAAGACTAGGGAGGAGGTGGAGAGGATCCTCAGGGCGACTGAGGTTGCGGAGAAGTCGATGGAGGATGCTCTGGAGATAGCTAGGCCTGAGATCATGGAGAGGGATATGGCAAGTATATTTGAGTACTCTGCGGCCGGGGATGACTGCGAGATATCCCGAAGGATGATAGGGTTTGGGGAGAGGAGTTCCCTACCCAATCCCACCCCTTCCCAGAGGGGGGCACGGAGAGGGGATATCATAAGGATGAGCCTCGGATGTGCATGGATGCATTACAACTCAAACATATCTAGGACAGCGATTTTAGGGCGCCCTTCAACCGAGGTTAGAAGGGGCTGGGAGGCTGTGGCCTCGGCCCAGGACGCGATTCTCGACGAGGTGAAGGCTGGGGCAAAGCTCTCCCAGCTGTACTCCGCAGGAGAGAGGAGGCTAAAGGAGGCGGGTATAAGGGTTATACCCTCAACATTCGGCCATGGGATAGGTTTAGAGTTGGAGGAAGATCCGAGGATCGGAAGGGCTGATGGAGAGCTTTTGGAGGGGATGATCTTGAACATAGATGTCCGTTACCTGAAGCTTGGGAGATATGGATTGGAGATAGAGGACACGTTCCTGGTCACCGATAAAGGGTTCGAACGTCTAACGAGGACTGGAGGAGAACTCTACATCCTTTAAGCGGATGAAGATTCAACAGTGAGATTGTCACACATCGTCCTTCGGGCTATAGGGTTCCCTCCCTCCATGATTTGAGGTATCTCCTCTGCTCATCGGTCAGCTCATCTATCTCCACTCCCATCCCCTTAAGCTTCAGCCCGGCAACCTTCTCATCTATCTCTTCCGGAACCCTGTATACACCCGGCTCAAGTTTCTCGCTCCTCCACAGATATTCAACCGATAGGGCCTGGTTGGCGAAGCTCATATCCATGACCTCGCTCGGATGGCCCTCAGCGGCGGCTAGGTTAACAAGCCTCCCCTCGGCTATGAGGTAAAGGCGCCTCCCATCTCTAAGCCTGTACTCCTCCAGGTTTTGCCTGATCCTCCTCTTCGAAGATGATAGGGCCTCGAGGGCTGAGAGGTTTATCTCGACATTGAAGTGGCCCGCATTGGCTAGGACGGCCCCGTCCTTCATCCTCATCATGTGCTCTCGGTCTATGACGTTTATATCACCCGTGGCCGTCACGAAGAAGTCCCCAATGGGAGCCGCCTCCCTCAGGGGCATCACCCTGAAGCCGTCCATGACAGCCTCTAGGGCTCTGAGGGGGTTCACCTCCGTAACGACGACGCTCGCCCCCATCCCCCTAGCCCTCTGGGCGATTCCCCTCCCGCACCACCCATATCCACAGACGACGAAGACCTTCCCAGCCAGCAAGAGGGATGTGGCCCTCAAGATGCCGTCTATGGTGCTCTGCCCCGTGCCATACCGATTATCGAATAGATATTTGGTGTAGGCGTCGTTCACCGCAATTATTGGGTATCTGAGAGCCCCCTCTGAGGCCATAGCCCTCAGCCTTATTACCCCCGTGGTGGTCTCCTCAGTCCCCCCCTTAACCCTCGCCAAGGCTTCAACCCGCTTTGAGTGGATGGTGCTGACAAGGTCTGCGCCGTCGTCCAAAGTTATAATGGGCCCATGGTCTATGACCCTATCAATGCACTCATAATACTCTTCCGTGGTCTCACCCCTCCATGCATAGACGTGGGTTCCCCCCTTGGCGAGGGCTGCTGCGACCTCATCCTGCGTCGATAGGGGGTTGGATGCGCATAGGGCCACCGTAGCCCCTCCGGCCTCTAGGGCCCTCACCAGGACAGAGGTCTCCTTAGTGACGTGGAGGCAGGCTCCTATTCGTAGCCCCTCGAGGGGTCTCTCCTCCTCGAACCTATCCCTGATCATCTTGAGGACGGGCATATGGGCCTGGGCCCACTCTATTAGTAGCTCCCCCTCACCAGCTAAGCCGATATCCTTGACCCTAAATTCTCCCAAAGGAGTGCCCTCCACAGTTTTAAGGAGAGGTATTTCTTCATATTATAATCTTCTGGGCGTGTGGCACCTCTCCTAGGTATATAATCGCCGCTTCTTGGATTATCCCCTGTTTCACGGCGGCCTCTACGATCCTCTTCCCGACGAGGTTGCAGATGGTGGCCTTCTTCACGGCTTCAAGGGCCTCCTCGACGGAGGCTGGGGCGCCCCTGTAGAAGCCCTCGCTCACCACGAAGGGGACCTTCCACCCCTCTATGGTCTTACCTAGGAGCTCGGCATCGCAAGCCGCTACCAGGATGTCCCTCCCGCGGCGCACGGTCTTCACATAGACCTCTGCCAATCCCCCTCAACTCGTCCCGACTGAGGAGCGGGCCCCGCAAGCCTCACATTGGAGGAACCACAGCCTCTTCTGGCGCTCCAGCCTGGTGTCGGGCCTCCTACACACTGGACATATGACATACTTCTCGGTGTACCTTTCTAGGAGGTTTCGGATGCTCTCGAGGTTGAACTTGCCTTTGAAGATGGCCCTGCTCCCGTCGAATGTCGCGAGGGTGGCCATCTCAGCTGTTAGAAACTTTAAAATGTGATCCGGATCCCTCCTGAGGCTTTCAGCTATCTCGCTGAAGTTCTGGATGATGGTTCTTCTACCCACGAACACGACCTCAGGCCTTGGTATGGTGAACCTCTCATAGGCCTCCACCTGCTTCGGAAGCCTCTCATAAGCCCGCTCCAGCATCTCCCTATAGCTGAGTTCCATGCCTCTCATGATCTAATATCTACCTCCCCGGATATAGCCTATGCGCTCTCTCATCTCAGGGTCTCGATTCATCATGCTCCAGGAAGAGGCTGACGATCCTGAAGCCCTCCACTAGGCCCATATCCGTGAGCTTCAGCTCCGGTATCACGGGCAGAGATAGGAAGCTCATAGCCATGAAGGGGGAGCTGAGTGTGCAGCCGAGTTTCCTGCACTCTTGATGAAGCATCTCCAAGCCATCAGCTACCACATCAGCACCCCTACCGGCCATCAGGCCCGCTACCTCCAGCCTCAAGCTCGATATGATGCGCCCATCTTGTGCGAGAGATAGGCCTCCTCCCATCTCGGCTAGGTGGTTGCAGGCGGCTGCCATGCTCTCATCATCCACACCGACGACTATAAGGTTGTGGCTGTCGTGAGCAACCGTAGATGCCAAGGCCCCACCCTTTAGGCCAAACCCCTTCACGAAGCCCAGCCCTATCCTGCCCGAGGCTCTATGCCTCTCCACAACAGCCGCCTTTAGGATGTCCCTATCAGGATCTGCCTCCACCACACCATCTTTAACTTCAAGCCTTTCGATCAGCTTCTTCGTCACTATGCTCCCCTCCATAACCCCCATCACCCTGGCGAGAGCTGATCCCTCCCTCATCCCGACAGGTACCTTGAAGTCATCAGGCTTCAACTCTCTGGCCAGCCTAACGGTTCTGTAGACTTCTGGGTCGTAGGTGTAATCGGGGATCCCGACCCTCAGCCTACCCATCTCTGCAACCGGAACCCCATCGAAGAGGACCAATTCCACTTTGAGATCCTCGGATAGGACGGTTAGATGGGCCTTGAATCCGGGAGCGATGGCTCCAACACCCCTGAGCCTGAACCTCCTGGCGGGATTCCAGCTGACCATCCTAACGGCGTCCACGAGGCCCACTCCCATACCCACGGCCTTCCTCACTAGGCGGTCGAGGTGGCCCTCAATTAACAGGTCTCTTGGATGCCTATCGTCTGAGACTAGGATACACCTCTCCAGGGAAATTCCCCTCTTGACAAGTGTTGAGAGTATAGCGTCCATATTTCTCGCAGCTGACCCCTCCCTGATCATGAGCCACATGCCCTTTCTCAGCTTTTCGAGGGCCTCTTCCCCTTCTGTGGACTCGTGGTCAGAGTCTACCCCCGCCGCGATGTACCTGTCGAGCTCCCATCCCCTCAACCCTGGGGCGTGCCCATCTACTGGAATTCCCATCCTCCTCGCCGCCTCCAACTTATCAATGACCCCCTCCTCGCCATGGATGACCCCAGGGTAGTTCATCACCTCTCCGAGGGCGACGATCCCAGGCTCAGAGGCCAGCTCCTCAACCTCTCTAATCCCGATCTCGGCGCCCGAGGTCTCGAGCCTCGTGGCTGGAACGCATGAGGGGATGGTCAGGTAGAGATCCATGGGTAGACCCCGGGACTCCTCTAGGAACATGTTTATCCCCCTAACCCCGAGGACGTTGGCAACCTCATGGGGGTCTGCGACGACCCCGGTGGTGCCTCTTGGAACCACGATCTCCGCAAACCTAGATGGGGTTAACATGCTGCTCTCTATGTGGATGTGGCCCTCTATGAACCCCGGAGATACAAATCTTCCACCAAGCTCTATAACCCTTTCACCCACATATTCTCCGCATATCCCGGTGATCTTCCCATCATCTACGGCTATATCTCCCCTCACCACCTCGCCCGTGAAGACGTTTAGGATTCTGCAGTCCTTGAGAACCAGGCTCGCCCTCAATCCTCAAGCCCTCTCCTTAATGGATTATGACGAGCTTTATGGTGTTAAAGTTTTAAAATGATTCGCCTATAGGGCTGATTGTGAAGGTCTCGGAGAAGTATGGACTTAGATTCGAGGTCTATACCATAGATGAGCTCAAGGATATGACGTTGGAACTCTGCAAGAAGATCATACTTGATGGCTACAGGCCGACCGTTATCATAGGGCTTGGTAGAGGTGGCTGGCCTGTCCTAAGGTATTGCAGCGACTTCCTAGATGTGAGCAACGTATACACCATCAGGGTCGAATACTATGCAGGAGTGGATGTGAGAGGCTCTATCCCTAGGATTTACCAAGATCTGCCCTCCGATCTAAGCCTTGATGGAGAGGATGTCCTTCTAGTGGACGACGTGTTGGATACCAGTGAGACGATGATATTCGTGAAGGAGAAGATAATGAGGGAGAGGAGGCCCAGGGATCTGAGGATCGGGGTTCTTCACTATAAGCCCTGGGCTCGCCTCAAGCCAGACTACTATGTCAGATGCACATCCTCGTGGATAGTCTACGACTGGGAGAGGTGTGAAACGATAAGGAGGCTTCTGGATAAGCACAGGCTTCTGGAGAGGTATGGGTTGGAGAGGGTGAGGGAGGACCTCCTCGAGATGGGCTTCACGGAGGGGGATCTTGAGATGGCCCTCCTGGGAAGGCCCTCATAGGGTCGCCTCCCTTAGGGCCTCATGGCACCTACAGGTCCTCTCCCTCGGGATCCTCGGGATGGCCTCCATTATAAGCCTCTTGAAGTTGTCCGAGTTCCTCCTCATGGTCTCTATTATCTCCTGGGTTGAGACCGGCTTCTCCGCCCACACATCGTAGTCGGTAACCATCGCGACGGAGACATAGCAGATCTCGGCCTCCCTAGCCAGGACGATCTCGGGGTAGAGGGTCATACCTATGATGTCGGCCCCCCACATTCTGAAGAGCCTAGACTCAGCCCTTGTTGAGAACCTGGGCCCCTCGATGCAGACGTATGTCCCCTTAGGATGAACCCTTAGATCAAGCTCCTTGGCTAGGTCGACGAAGAAGTCGTGGAGCTGAGGGCATACGGGGTCTGCGGAGGAGATGTGGCAGATCTTCCCCCCTTCGTAGAAGGTGTCTGGCCTCCCCTTAGTCCTGTCTATAAACTGATCCGTTATGACGAAGTCACCCGGCTTGTAGTCCTCCCTGAGGCTCCCAACAGCTGAGGATGCAATGATCCTCTGAACCCCGAGCTCCTTGAGAGCCCAGATGTTGGCCCTATTATTTATCCTGTTCGGGGGGATCTGATGGCCTCTCCCATGCCTTGGGATGAAGGCGACGCTCCTACCGCCATATGTACCTAGAAGGATGAGGTCGGATGGGGCCCCATATGGCGTGTAGACCTTCACCTCCCTCCTCTCCTCAAGCATCCCTGGGTCATAGACCCCGGTCCCTCCTATGACGGCTATCTCGGCAGACAAACCCTCAGCCATCAAGATACCCAAACAATAAATCCTCCAAATTGGAATAAACCTTTTCAACCATAATGACCAGCTCAACTTCCACCCAGAGTTGACAAATATAAGGCTATGTCTTTCGCCACAACCCGTGACCTCTCGTTTCTCCACATCTTCCTAAACTCATTCAGATCCGCTTTCGCCCAACGCCGGGGGATGGGATGATGAAGGGGTTCAGAGGGCTTGAGCCTGAAAGGTTTAAGTAGCCCAGGTTAGGAGCTTAGATAAGCAAGGGGTGTTCAAAGCTCTTAAGGTCTAAGAAGTTTCCAGTGGAGGGGCCGATCCTAGTCACATGCGGCCTTCCCTACGCCAACGGTCCTTGCCATATAGCACACCTCAGAACATACGTCCCAGCTGACATATTCGTGAGACTCCTGAGGAAGATGGGCCAGGAGGTGGTCTTCGTATGCGGATCTGACACGCATGGGACGCCCATAACCGTGAAGGCGGAGGAGGAAGGCGTAACTCCAAGGGAGGTCGTGGAGAAGTACCACAAGCACTTCCTGCAGCTATTTCCCAAGATAGGCGTACACTTCGATAATTATGGGAGCACGGACGACCCTCTAAACCATAATAGGACCCTCGAGATAGGGAGGGCCCTCCTCGAGAGAGGATACATATACGAGAAGAGGGTCAAGCTCCCCTACTGTCCAAGCTGCAAGAGGTTCCTCCCAGACAGGTATCAGAGGGGGACCTGCCCCTACTGCGGTGCACAGGCTAGGGGGGACGAGTGCGACCAAGGGTGTGGACGCTACCTGGAGCCAGGTGAACTCATCGACCCTAAGTGCGCCATATGCGGCTCCAAGGCGGAGGTGAGGGAGGCCTCCCACTTCTTCTTCAAACTAACGGCCTTCGAGGACTTCCTTAGAGAGTTCCTCAAGAAGTTGGATGGGACCGACAATGCGAGGAACTATGCCCTTCAGTGGGTTGAGAAGGGGCTCAAAGACTGGAACATAACCAGAAACCTAGACTGGGGGATCAAGTTCCCTTGGGGGGAGGGGCTGGTCTTCTACGTGTGGTTTGACGCCCCCATAGGTTACATAAGCTCCACAGAGGAGTGGGCTTTAAAGCATGGAGGAGACTGGGAATACTTCTGGAGAGGGCCAGGACCAATAATCCACTTCATAGGGGCGGACATAATCTACCACCACTGCCTCTTCTGGCCGTCTATGCTGAAGGGCGCTGGATACAGCCTCCCCTACGCTGTTGTGGCCTCGGGCATGGTCAAGGTGGAAGGAAAGATCTTCTCCAAGAGCAGGGGCTATGTCATTTGGGTTGAGGAGGACTACCTCGAGAAGGGCTTGGACCCAGACGCCTTGAGATACTACATCGCCTCCTACACCGGTCATACGAGGGATCTGGACTTCAGCTGGAGCGCCTACGGAGAGAAGGTGAACAACGAACTCGTAGCCACGCTGGGCAATTTCATATACAGAACCCTGCTCCTCGCAAAAAGAAACTACGGCTATATAGTGGAGGGTGAGGTTGAACCCGAGGTTAGGGGTGAGGTGGAGACCGCCCTCAGGGCCATCCTAGAGGGTCTGGACTCCTACGAGTTCAAGAAGATCTCCGACGCGGTCCTTTCCCTGGCCTCCTTCGGAAATAGGTACCTCCAAGCCTCTGAGCCCTGGAAGCTCATCAGAACGAACTCATCGATGGCGAGGATGAAGGTGCACAACTGCCTCTGGCTTGTGAAGGCCCTTGCGGTCTTGATGGAGCCCATCATGCCATCCAAGGCTGAGGAGCTCTGGCTGCAGCTGAAGGGGGAGAGGAGGAGGAACGTGCCTCTGGACGAGGCCCTAGAGCCCCTAGAGGTTGGAGTCAAGCTCCCTGAGCCCCGGCCCCTTTTCATGATGGTGAAAGATGAGGTTGTGAAGGAACTGTCCTCAGTCATCTCTAGAAGGGTAGCATCCGCTAGGGGATAGGGAGAGTCGAAGGGGGTCTTGAAGCTCAGGATTGACCTGCACCTACATACGGCTTACAGTAGAGATGGATATATCTCTGTTGAGGAGGCTTTCAGGCGATGCAGGGCCGTCGGGCTTGACGGCTTCGCCTTGACAGACCATGATACGATTGAAGGTGTTAAGAGGGCTGAGAGGCTGAAGGGCGACCTCCTCCTAATCCCAGGGCTCGAGGTCACAGCCGATAGGGGCCACATCCTCGCCCTGAACATCTCGGAGCTTATACCGCCGAAGCTTTCGATACCGGAGACTGTTGAAAGGATCAGGGAGCAGGGGGGGATCTCCATCCTAGCCCACCCCAGCTCCCTCCTAAAGACATTCATAGGTGAGGAGGAGATAGCCGAGGCGAGGTTCACGGCCCTTGAGGTGGCCAACTCCATGAGCTTCCCCTATAACTGGACCTTTAGGAGGAACCTAAAGATGGCTGAGAGGCTCCGCCTTCCCAAGACCGGGGGGAGCGATGCTCATATACCTGAGATTGTAGGTAGAGCCTACACGATTTTAGATGCCGATTCACGGGATAGTGAGGATGTGATCAGGGCCATTGGAAGGGGTTATACAGAGCCTTCAGGAGGGGGCATAACTCTCAAAGAGAGGTTCAAACAGCTCTCGAGGAAGATCTTCAGTCCTGCGGGAGAATCCATCCGTTAAAGGAGCCTGAGGAGGAGGCATTCCCAAGCTCCAAGAGGGCTTTGTTTGCCGTCTCTATGACATCCTCAACATATATGGGAGGCGGCCTTATCTTGGAGCCTATAAGCCCTGAGACTATCAGTGTCCACCCCACTATATCGGAGATGATAGGCTCTGGGAAGGCTATGAGGGCAACCCCTAGGGCTATCAGGGAGGATCTGGTCGAGCCTCTCCTCCACAGACCTTTCAATTTCCTGGCCTCAACAGTCACATCCCTCATGAGGGCGCCAGCCTCCCTCCAGGATATTCCGAGCTCACGGGCGGCCAGTATCAGGCTCTGAACATCCTCTCTCCTCATACTCCCTCCACCCTCTTTTTCTCTCCATCCTTACAAGGCCTTGAAGGACTCGAACCAGCGGTCATATGAAGCGATCATCTCTGATGAGACGCTCGGCTTCCTACTCCTTAGGATCCTCTTGAAGTCCTCCATGGTGACGGGCCTCGGCCTCGCGTCCTTGTTGGCGGCTCTCCCCGACTCGAAGAGCTCCCTTATTACCTCCATCCTCACCGACTGACAGATATCCCTTATATCGCTCCCCGTGAAGCCCTCCGTCGCTTTAGCCAGCTCCTTCAGGTCTACATCCGGAGAAAGCTCTAGCTGGGCGGTGTACATGGTGAGGAGTTCGACGCGGGTCTCAAAGTCGGGTATTGGAACCAGTATCCTCTTCTGAAACCTCCTAATAAATGCCCAGTCCAGATCCCAGGGCTTGTTGGTTGCGGCTATAACATAGAGGTGGTAGTTCCTCCCCTTGTCCATTATCCCGTCCATCTCCTTTAGGAACTGGTTTCGAACCCTAACCTCTCCCCCCACCTCGTGGGAGCGGACCCCAAGAAGGGAGTCAACCTCATCAATGAATATGATGGCTGGGCGCCCCTGCTCAGAGATGCTCCTCGCTGAGGCGAAGAGCTTCGCCACATTCTTCTCCGCCTCCCCGAGCCATTTAGACATCACTGAGGCTGCGTCCACGACTATGAACTCCGCATCTATCTCGTTGGCAACCGCAGCTGCGAGGAGGGTCTTCCCACATCCAGGGGGGCCGAATAGGAGGATCCCCCTAGGCCAGCCCAGGGGGAAGAGGTCCGGCCTCTGTACAGGATACACGATGGCCTCTTTGATCGCCTTTTTAGCCTGCTGGAGGCCCGCGACATTCTCCCAACCCACATTCGGCTTCTCCCTAATCCCGGCCTCATCAGCCTCCAATACGGTCTCCTTTGTTGAAGAGGTTGAGGACTTCTCGAAGCTGAACCTCTGACCCTCAAGCCCCCCCTCCTGGAGGATCCTGAGCCTCTCCTTGTATGTTGTAACCCTCTCTATGTAGACCCTGTTTAGTATATAGTCTGGATAGAGCCTGATCAAGCGGGTTAGGGCGTCCACGGCCCTCCTGTAGTACTCAGCGGCCTTCTCGGTCTCCCCCAGCCTGTCAAGCCTGACGGCCTCCGCTGCATATTGCATTGCTGCCTGCTCTAATTGTTGGGAGGCGCTCAATTCACGCACTCCTCCAATCTGACCTTCCCCTTGGCATCCAGATCCGTCAGGATCCTAGAGACCTCTTCCGGGAGGAGGTTCAGCTCCCTCGCATAGCTAGCCACCCTTATGGGCTGCCCCTCCCTCCCCCTCATCACATTATTAATGTGTTCTGGGGTGTCTCCTACCTCAACTTTCGACTGGGTTATGGAGACTGGGATTGCGATCGCCGATGAGGATGGGGGCTCTGGGAGATTCTCCCTAAGGGTTCTCTCAACGATCGTTGAGACCTCCTTCAGGATCTCCTCGCTCTCAGCCGTTCCAGAGGTTATCGAGGAGAGGTCTAGGGTTGGCTGGCTGAAGTCAACCGTCGTCTGGGTCAGGGTCTCGCTCACCAGCCTGCTGAGCTGCTCCATCTCCATGGAGAGCTCAGGCATCGTCCTTGAAACCTCCCTTGAGACCTCGCTTATCATCTTTGATAGGGGTTTAAGCTCTGAGATCACGCCCTGAAGGTCGAGGAAGTTCTCCAGCCTTATTATTATGCACTCTATCGCAAGCTGGGTTTGACCAATAATCTTTGAGAGGGCCCTGATCCTCACCATCTCGTTGGCGTAGATCTTGGCCCTTGACATGTCGAACCTCTTGAGGGCGGAGGCACACATCTCGAATAGAGCCTTATCCCGGTTACGCAGCCTGACCAATATCTGGTCCAGCTTAGTACAGTGGAGCCTCAGGATGGAGATGGACTGGTCACTAAGGGCGGTAGGCGGCTTAGAACCGTCCAAGACCCCCAAGGCCGAGACCTCCAGCCCTTCCCCTAATTGGCCCTGCCAATAGAATTTACAATGACCAACCTGTCTAGAGATTCTTTCCTAGTTGCCCCCATCGAACCATTGTGTATCCTAAAGTTTTTGATAACTAAAAAAAATGGGGTTGCTCGGAGATTTATCATATCTCCAGCCCCTATTAGATTCGAGGTAGTTCTCCGCCTGTTGTGGGAACCTTCCCTGGAAGCTCTGGGAATGTCTCTCTCATCTTCTGCTCCGCTATCGCCGCAGCCTCCTCCAGTATCTTCTGGGCATCCTCGTTCACCGTCTCGAAATTTATCGTCATCCCGGTGACTGAGCCGGCGTCTAGGACTATT
>JAGTQJ010000029.1:13955-14126 GCA_018396515.1 Candidatus Bathyarchaeota archaeon
TGCTAATCTCACCTAACTCCTTCTCGGCTTGTGGGGATATAGAGGCCATTCCTGTCTTGATGTTCCTTATCACGCCGACTATTGGGAGGAGGGTGACCGCCACATCTCCGAGCTCTGTGACGGTCTTGAGCCTAAGAGCTATCTGCTCTAAGGCGAGCCTGGCGTGTATGA
>JAGTQJ010000030.1:0-9710 GCA_018396515.1 Candidatus Bathyarchaeota archaeon
CGGCGTATCCATGGGGCCTGAGAGCTCCGCCATGCTGACCTACAGGGTCATCTTCGCCTCAACGAGGGGAACCCTTATGGAGCTGGGTATAGGCCCCATCGTCACAGCCGGACTGATCATCCAACTCCTCGCAGGAGCCAGGATGATCGAGGTCGACTTCTCAAACCCCGAGGACAGGGCCCTATTCACAGCCGCAAGTAAGGTCTTCTCCCTCGCGATGATCATGCTACAATCGGCCATCTACATCATCAGCGGGGCCTTTGGAACAGTAACCTTCGGAATCTCCATCTTAATCTTCCTACAGCTCCTCGCCTCAGGGATCATCATCATGCTCCTAGATGAACTCCTACAGAAGGGTTGGGGTATTGGAAGCGGGATAAGCCTATTCATAGTGGCAGGGATAGCCCAGAGGATCTGGTGGGACTCCCTTAGCTTCATCCCCGTGGGAGACGGCAAAAGGCTTGGAGCGATATTTGCCTTCTTCGAGAGTATAATCCTAGGGGAGCCCATCTGGAACTGGTTCCACAGATCCGGGGGGTTCCCGGACATGATAGGCCTCCTCACCACCATAACCGTCTTCGCCGTGGTGATATATGTTGAGGGGATGAGGGTGGAGCTCCCTGTATCCCACTCGACATTCAGAGGATATAGGGGAAAGATGCCGATAAAGCTGCTTTACGTGTCCAATATCCCAGTAATATTCGCCTACGCCCTCTTTGCGAATATACAGCTAGGGTCTCAATTAATCTGGCAGAGGTGGAACCGGGACAACTCGAACTTCTGGCTTGGCCTGTTGGGAACATACAACCGGTCTGAGAGAGGCCCCATCCCAACAGGAGGGCTAGTTTACTATGTTACATCTCCCGGAGGGATTGAGGCCATCTCAACAGATCCATTGAGGGTAATAGTATACATATTAATAGTGGTATCCGTCTGCATACTCTTCTCCAAGCTCTGGATAGAGGTGGGGGGGATGGGGCCTGAGAAGGTCGCAGAGCAGTTAATACAGTCGGGTATGCAGGTGCCGGGCTTCAGGAGGAGCAAGGGCCCTATCGAGAGCCTCCTCAGAAGGTATATACCCACGATAACGATCCTTGGAGGCCTCATTGTAGGCCTTATCTCCTCAGTCTCTGAGCTATTTGGGGTCTTCGGCTCTGGGATGGGGGCCCTGCTATGCGTAAGTATCCTATACCAGTTCTACCAGGTGATAATCCAGGAGCAGATCGAGGATATATACCCGTTCCTCAGAGGAGCCCTTAGATGAGGAGAATCAATAGCTAAGCGGGGAGGACCATTTAAAAAAGCTTTTCTAATTGAAATATCGGGAGGCGTAAGACGTGTTTCAGCCTGTTAAGGGAACGAGGGACTATCTCCCGGATGAGATGAGAAGGAGGAACTGGGTCTTAGATAGGATAAGGAGGGTATTTGAGTGCTATGGATTTGAGCCCCTTGGAACCCCAGCTCTCGAGAGCTGGGAGATGCTGAAGATCAAGAGCGGAGAGGACATAATAGACCAGATCTATTATTTTAAGGATAAATCCGAGAGGGAACTGGGCCTCAGATTTGAATGGACGGCCTCCCTCTGCAGGGTAGTCGCATCCCACAGGGAACTGCCCATGCCCCTCAAGAGGTATGCCATAGGCCCTGTCTGGAGATATGAGCATCCATCTGAGAAGAGACTGAGGGAGTTCTGGCAGGCAGACGCGGACATAGTAGGGGTTGGGGAGGCAATAGCCGATGCCGAGGTTCTCGCCGTAGCCGTTGATGGACTAAAACAGATAGGCTTGAAGGACTTCAAGATAAGAGTCAACGATAGGAGAATCCTAGAGGCTCTCCTCAACATCGCTGATATGCCTTTGGGTAGATCCCTAGAGATATTCAGGGCGGTGGATAAGATCCAGAAGATAGGGGTGGAAGGCGTAAGGGAGGAGTTGAAGAGGCTTGGATCATCCGAAGCCTCGATAAACAGGCTTTTAGAGTTGATAAAGAGGAGGGGCAGGCCGGATGAGGTATTAGTGGACTTGGAAAGGCTAGTCGCAGGCTCCCCTGTGGGGCTTATCGGGTTAAACTTCCTAAAGGAGATCTATAAATACTCCAAGTTATTCGGCATAGATGAATATATGCAGATAGATCTAAGCCTCGCCAGAGGCCTAGATTACTATACCGGACCTGTATTTGAGATCTACGCGGGTGGATTCGAGGATTACGGCAGTATAGCTGGAGGTGGGAGATATGATGATCTCATCAAGCTCTTCGGCGGAGATCAAACACCGGCGACTGGGGTCTCCCTCGGTATTGAGCGCATCCTCCTCCTCATGGAGGAGATGGGAATGCTCAGAAACCTAGAGTTTGGATCGAGGGTCTATGTAGCCCCATCCTCCCCCAGGATGAGGCCCAAGGCGATAGAGGTTGCCCAGCTCCTGAGGAAGGAGGGGTTCGAGACTGATATGGATCTCATGAACAGGAGCTTGACTAAGCAGCTCGAGCACGCTGATAGGAAGGGATTCAGCTGGGTGGTGATAGTGGGTGAGAGGGAGATGGCCGAGGGTCGGGTAACACTCCGCTGTATGAGGACCGGGGAGCAGAGATCTGTTGAGCTGGTGGAGCTTCCGGGTCATCTCAGGCCCCACTCCTCATCCTCCTTAAACTTCAATTCGGCGATGGTATAGTAGACGACCTCCCCCCTTCTGTCTATAACTGCTATCTTGAGGCTCTTATTATCCTCCTCTGCGGCCTTAAGCACCTCTAGGATCCGGGATATGGGCTCCGGTAACCCCTCACATATCACGTGTATCATATATTTCGGAGGCCTCTTGGGATAAGTCCCCCTCTCATATACAAAGAAGTCTACGGCTTCCCCTACTCCCTCCTTGACCACGAATCCCCTACTCCTCAGGTCCCTATAGACCAGATACCTCGTCCAGGATAGTTGATCCTCCGAGGAGAACCTTCTCAAGAGTTCTCCGAAGGAGAGTCCTCTCCTATCCCTCTCATCTAGGACGATTATCCTCGATCTTTCGAGGAGGTATAAGGCCTCGAAGGGCTTTAATGTCAGAATGTGATCATCCTGGAAGGAGCCATAACCATCCTGATATAGACTACCGGCGTCGCTCAAGTCAGGTACCACAATAACCCCAGCCTCAGTGTAAACCGCGCATACAGGGCACATAACCTCAGACCATTTCCATATCAAGACTGCCCCAAACTGGATATTAAATACTCGGCTCTAAATCTGAGCTGGCCGGACGCCGAACAACCCTTCAAAATTTATTAAGAATCTTTTAGAAATATGGATGGGGCGGGCGATGATGAGTTTGCCCCTCTGACCGGTGATGAGGATCTTGAGTTTGGAGCCCGCCCTACCGAAAATGAGATGACCGGTGTTTTGGAGCAGTTTTTCTTCACTTCTTATGTGCATGCAAGATTGAGGAAAATCTTCATAGACCATATGAATTGAAAAGATCACTGATTCATCGATACCCTCTACAATAAAAATTTCTACAATAAAAATTTAAATAAGATTAGTTGAAAGATTAAATATGCCGTTAGTGGAGATCAAGTGGTTTAAGGGAAGGGATGATGCCACCAAGGCCAGAACCATCGAGCTTGTAACGAAGGCCATATGCGACGCAACGGGATGTAGACCGGAGGATGTGACCGTTATAATACACGATGTGGATAGAGCCTCTTGGGGTAGGGCTGGAAAACCTTTCGGCTAAACAACCCGGTTTGAGAGTTTCACTCGGGATCTCCGGATGCGAGGAACTCCTCCAACCTTTTTATGACATTCTCCTTGCCTAAGGCTGAGACGTATGGGCCAAACCTTGGGCCATGAGGGCTTCCTAGAAGGGCTTGATATAGGAGCTCGAAGAGGCGCTTTGGCGGTATACCCTTTGATCTCGAGGCGCTGAAGACGGAGTTTTGATAGTCATCCTCCGTCTCGGAGGCCTTCAAGATAGCTATGAGCTCTTCAATGGCCTCCCTCTCCCTTTGGCTGATCTCAGCGCGCTTAACGGGGGCCTTGAAGTCCTCTACCCAATTTAAAGCATATTCTATCCTCTTTTTAAGCTCCTCATCATCTCGGGGATGATATCCATAATCCTTCAGCTTCTCCCTAACATATTCAAACTCCCTTCCCCTAGGGGCAGCGGTGGCTAGGCTTACCAGGATGTTATAGGGTATGTGGATCCTCCTCTCCTTTGGGGGTTTAAGCATCCAGCAGTACTCATATAAACCCTTCAGCTTCGCCCTCTCCCTCTCATCAGCTACCTCAATCTTCCCAAAGTAGATGTCCTCCAGGTCGTCCAGCTCATCCATGTATGAGGGGATATCATCGGGTGATATACTCCTAGTTCCGACAAACCTCTTCAGGAGGAGGAGGTTGAGGGATTGGGGCGAGCCGTATCTAAACCAGACCTGTGGGGTGAAGACGTTCCCCGCGGACTTGGATATCTTCCTGCCTCCCTTATCGAGGAACATCTCATATTGGGCGTGCATCGGGGGTTCGAAGTTCAGTATCTCCCTAGATATCCTGTCATTAACCCTCACAGAGTCTGAGATGTCCTTACCATACGACTCGAACCTGATATCCAACGCCCTCCATCGACTGGCGAACTCGACCTTCCAGCTGAGCTTCCCTCTTCCGGCGAGGACGTCAGCCTCCCCCTCATATCCACACCCCTCCATCCAGGCTCCCTTTATCTCCATACCGGAACACCTGTACAGAACCTTATGCTCATCCTTCAGATACCTGTAGGAATTAGTGGTGTAGATACGTCCGCAGCCCTCACAGATGGGAAAGTAGGGCAGGGCCTCCTCATACTTCTCCTGGCCGAGCTCTTCCCTTATTATCTTCCCAACTCTACCAGCGTTTTCCATGATGGTCAGTATCTCGTCGTTGAGGAGGCCATCCCTGTAAGCTCTATAGCCGGACATGAAGGTGTATTCAACCCCACAGGCCTCGAGGGCTTCGAGGAGGAGGGAGGTCATATGGTCTCCGAAGCTCTCATGACAGCCTCCAAAGGGATCAGGTATATGTGAGACTGGGTGTCCAAGCCACCTCTCCAGTTCCCTAGGGAACCCGGCTGGGATCCTCCTTAGGCCGTCCATATCGTCTGAGAAGGCTATCAGCTCGGAGTTGTAGCCTTGAACCTTAACTCCGAGGGCCACGGCATAGTTTCTCACAGCGTCTCCTAGGCTCCCTATGTGGGGGAGGCCTGAGGCTCCCAGTCCACTCTCGGTCCTGATTAGGGCGAGGCTTCTTCCAAGCCTCTTCTCCCGCTCTATGAGCTCCCTCGCCGTCTTGTCATACCATGTGCCGCGTCCGATTATCTCCACTGGCATCTAACTCCATTTAATCTTCTTCCAATGAGGTTGGATTTAAGGCTAGGGCCCTCGATGGAAAGGCCCTTTTTTCTCAATTCCTTCAATCTTTATGGTCGGCTCTTCTTTTATCCTCTCCCCTTAACCATTTGAAGTACTCCATGAATCCTAGGAGGTTCGTCGCTATGGAGTTCTCTCTCCTTCTTGTAATCTCTCCAAATCTCCTGAGCATTGGATCCTCTTGAATTAGCAGCTCTCTAGCCTCATCTATGCTTAGGCCCTCATCAACGCTCCTCTCGGCGATTCTAGACCACAGGAGTATCTGGTCTCTATAGCTCCTAAGCCTCTCCACACCTCTATCCGCATACCCGAAGTGGCCATAGCAAACTATCTCAGGCTCTAGGGCTATGAGCTTGTCCAAGCTCTCAACCGCCTTATCGGGATTGAATGGAGGGGGCGTGGTCGGGAGGATGGTTCCAGACTTAGCCGAGTAGAGGCCTCCTGCATCGCCAAGGATCAAGACTCTATCCATGGGCAAATAGTAACATTGATGATGAGAGGCATGCCCCGGTGTCCACACCACCTTAACGATCGTTCCATCCAGGTCTAATTCCTCTCCATCCGAGGAGGGCCTTATCTTCTTCTCGTCGACTCCCCGGATTTCCCCATACTCCTCTACGCTATCTCCGAAGAACTGCCTCGCGGCGGCCTCAAGTTTGGAGGGCTCCACCATGTGTGGAGCGCCCCTAGGGTGAACGTGGAGCTGAGATTTCGGATAAAGTTCAAGGACTCTCCAGGAGCCACCCGAGTGGTCTAGATGGATGTGGGTCGCTCCCACCAGGATCAGCTCATCTCTTCCTACGTCGATCCGTCGTAGATCTTGAAGCACTCCCGAGATAGATGCTGTGGGGCCTGGATCAATTACCATGCTCATCTCCCCCTTAACCAGGTAGGTTCCCAAGACTCCGTGACGCCCATGATACTCAGCATCTATGAGATATACCCCACCCCTAACGAGCTCGTACGTCAACCTAGATCGGTTTGATGTTGCATAGGAACTTTATTAAGTGTGCCTTCCCAACCCACCCGAGACCAGCCCACACCACAGGGATGTATGAAACCGCGAACCATATGAGATGATGAGAAGCCCGACCCATGTGAGTATCGATGGAATGGGGGCTTTGATGGAAATTGAACGCTCAGCATAAATCCTTGAGGAGAAAGGTAACAACCAAAACAAGATTCCATTTAATGGAGACGATGGCCTCCTTAAAGGATTAATTTTAGCCCAAAGCCTTAAACCAGCCTTTAGAAGGTTCCAGATGCCGGTTTAGGGTATTAAGATCTTATTAAAGGCCGATGATGGCTACAAGGACTATAGCTGGGCCAATTCTCCAACTGTTAAGCCAAACTTGAATTACTGGATATAAAATTTTAAAATTTTGGTCGAGGTGAGTATTTGTGAGAAGCACCCCAAATTCGAACTTCTTCAGTAGACCACTCTCTCAACTTCTCAACTAAAGGCGTGAGTTTATTTAACTATGGCTGAAAAGAAAATTGAACTCCCCCTTCATTGGGGACGGAAAATCGAGGTGTTTTCACTCTACAACTATCATGGTTAGGGTTGATCTAACCCCCTTAACCCCTCTCACCTTTGAACCTACAACCGACCTAACCATGGAAACGGAATCAACCTCTATCTTAACTATCAGGTCGTAGAGGCCATAGAGGCCGTATACCTCTTTCACCTCGCTGATCTCCCTTAAGGCCCTGCTGACTTCGGCCTCGGAGCCGCTCTCAACGTTTATAAGGACATATGCAACGGTCATTCAAACCGCCTCTCAGGGGGTTAACGGAATTCCTTTTAAACCTTTCTGGATTTTATTATCGGAATACCATAAAATGGGGGAGAATTATGGGGCTGTTTAGGAATGTCGCGATTGTTGGGGCAGGGATGACCCGTTTCCATAACAGGATACATGCCGGTAAGACGGGGAGGGATCTCTTTGTGGAGGCGGTTCTTGAGGCCGCTGACTCTGTAGATAAAGGCTTCGAGCTGAGAGAGGCGGAGGCCATATTCATAGGCAATTATTCAAGCGACTCCTTCGAGGGGCAGGGCCACACGGCAGCCCTGATAGCGGACTGGCTGGGCCTTACCCCAAGGCCCTCCATCCGCGTTGAGGACGCCTGTGCAAGTTCAGGGGTGGCGATCAATATGGCGGCTCTTGCGGTTGCCTCAGGGGCTTATGACCTCGTGATCGTTGGAGGATTCGAGAAGATGACGGGGAAGGAGACGGAGGAGGTCACGGAGATCCTCGCCATGGCGGCAGATGCCCTATATGAGGTGCCAGTAGGCTTCACCTTCCCGGGGCTCTATGCCGCAATTGCGACAGCATATTTCAAAAGGTACTGTTCTTCTTGGGAGGAGCTTGCCGCGATATCGATAAAGAATCACAGGAATGGCGCCCTCAACGAGAAGGCCCACTTCCAGTCGGATATCATGGACATGGCTAGGAGGCTAGGTGAGAGGCATAACATGACATTCAAAGATGAGCTGGAGTTTCTGAGATCTCCATTAAACCCCTTTGTAGCTTATCCCCTGAGGCTCTTCGACTGCTGTCCCATCTCCGATGGGGCCTCAGCCTTAATCGTCGCATCCAGTGATATAGCTAAGAGGTATACGGATACGCCGATATACATAAAGGGATTTGGACAGGCCTCCGATACCTTCTCCCTCCATGATAGGGAGGAGCTGACGGAGCTCAAAGCCACAAGGATTGCAGCCTCCCAAGCCTATAAGATGGCTGGGGTCTCACCTAAGGATATCGATGTGGCTGATGTCCACGACTGCTTCACCATCGCCGAGGTCCTGGCGGTGGAGGATCTTGGATTCTTCCCCAGGGGTCAGGGCGGTAAGGCTGCTCTCGAGGGGAGGACCTCCCTCGATGGCGAAAGGCCGATCAACCCGGATGGAGGCCTCAAGGCGAAGGGGCACCCGGTCGGGGCGACTGGGGCGGCGATGGCCTATGAGATGTTTAAACAGTTGAGAGGGGAGGCTGGGAGGCGTCAGGTGGACGACGCCGAGATAGGGCTTGCCCAGAATGTAGGGGCATCCGGCGCAACCGTTGTGGTACAGGTTTATGGGAGGTAGATGGCTTGGAGGAGAAACCCTTCACCACAGGTTCCTATAAGGAGTTTCTGGAGTCTGGAAGGTTAATGGCTAACAGGTGTAGAAGCTGCGGGGATGTCCACTTACCCCCGAGGCCGATATGCCCGAGGTGCGGTGGGAGGAGCCTCGAGTGGATGGAAATACAGGGGAGAGGAACTCTACAGGCCTTCACGGTGGTCCATGTGCCCCCAATAAGGTTGAGAGGCAGGCAGCCCTATGCGACGGGGATAGTGAAGCTGGAAGGAGGGCCGAGGATATCTGGGCTGATCCTAGACGTGAAGCGGGGAGAGGATATGAACGTCGGGGCGGAGGTCGAGGGCGTTATAGTTAGGGAGGAGGACGGTGCCAAGCTCTGCTTCAGGCTGGTGTAGGCCTCCTGAAGACCGGCCTCCTCCTCTCAAGAAAGGCTGAAACCCCTTCCCTGAAGTCCTCTGTGCAGAAGAGCCCTCCGAAGGCTTCTGCTTCAGCCTCTAGGGCCTCCTCGCACTTGAGTTGGGAGTTCAGAAGCCTCTTAGCCTCCGCCAGAGCGGTAGAGGGACCGTTGGCTAGCGTGGAGGCCAACTCCTTCGTCTCGGGAATGAGCTTCTCGGCCTGGACCACCCTATTTATAAGGCCTATCCTGAGGGCCTCCTCCGCGTCTATCAGCCTACCGGTCATTATCAATTCCTTCGCTCTCGTGTGACCCACGATCCTTGGCAGGAGCAGGGTGGCCCCCCATCCTGGGATGAGGCCCAAGCCGATCTCTGGCTGGCCAAACCTTGCGTTCTGGGAGGCTATTCTGAGGTCGCAGGCTAGAGCGAGTTCGCATCCTCCTCCTAGGGCGTATCCATTTACCGCAGCTATAGTTGGTTTTGGTAAACCCATGATGCTCAGGAAGGTCGAGTGGCCTCTCCTAGAGAGCTCTAACGCTTCCTCTCTTGAGAACCCCCTAACCATGGATATGTCGAGGCCTGCGCTGAAGGCCCGTTCACCTGCGCCGGTTATTATGACGCACCTGACATCATCATCCACCTCGACACTCTTAATCGCCTTCTGTATCTCTTCAAGCATGCTTGGTGTGATGGCATTCAGTTTTTCAGGCCTGTTCAGGGTTATCCAGCATATCCCTTCCTCTATATTCGATATGACCTCCTCTCCCATATTCAGGCCCTCCTTGCTATTTCGAATGGACCTGATGGTAGGTTTGCTCCAAGCTTCATCGCTTTATCACGGTCTCGGG
>JAGTQJ010000030.1:9733-13800 GCA_018396515.1 Candidatus Bathyarchaeota archaeon
ACCTTCCTAGCCTCGGATATCAAGGTGTCTAAGAGAAGCTTGACGTTGAAGCCCCTTCCATCTTCCTCTGAGACCTTTGGGGCTTCCCTGTAGTTGTAGAAACCCTCCGATGTCTTCCTTCCCAGCTTATTCTCCCTGAACAGCCTCTCGATGGCCGTCGCCGGTCGGTAGTTGGGCCCCAGCTTCTCCTCGAAGACCTTGAGTATGCTGTATACGATATCCAGCCCTATAAGGTCCATGAGCATGAATGGGCCTAGGGGCATCCCTGCCCCATACTGCATCCCGGCGTCTATCTGCTCCTTGGTGTATCCCCTCTCAAGGAGCCTCGCGGCCTCATTCAGGTATGTTATCAACACCCTATTGACGATGAAGCCGGGGGAATCCTTCTTAACTATAACGGGGGTCTTGCCCATCCTCTCCGCTATGCCTTTCACGGCCTCAACGGTCTCAGGGCTTGTATGAGCTCCGGGTATAACCTCCACCAGCCTCATAACGGTGGGGGGGTTGAAGAAGTGCATTCCGATGAACCTCTCGGGTCTCGAGACGGCCTCTGAGATCGATGTTATACTCAGGCTTGAGGTGTTCGTGGCGAACACCGCGTCCGAGGATGCTGAGGCCGAAACCTCGCTCCAAACCCTGCGTTTTAGCTCTAGGGCCTCTGGGACCGCCTCTATAACTAGGCCGGCCCCCTCGACAGCCTCGGGCAGGCTAAGGCTCGTCGAGACCCTCCCGAGGATCGCCGTGGCCTCCTCCTCACCTAGCCTGCCCCTCTCAACCATCCTCCTCAGGCCCCTCTTGATCTCCTCCAAGGCCCCGTCGAGGATCCTCTGTTCGATATCGAACATCACCACATTGAACCCGGATGAGGCCGAGACCTGCGCGATCCCTCTACCCATCACGCCCGCTCCGATAATCGCTATCCTATCAAACTTCTCCATATCAGCCCATAGCCCCTATAGAGTCAAACCTTAAAGTTTTTTCCCTCAAGATAATTATGAGAACGGTGTGGAGGGAGCGTATTGAATAGGGTAATAGTGCTCCTAAAGGACGCGGTAGATCTCTCAGAGCTTAAAGTTGATCCCAGTACCAGGAAGCCTCTCCTCGAGGGAGCTAAGAGGAGGATAGGGGAACTGGATAAGAGGGCCTTGGAAGAGGCCCTCAGGATAAAGGAGAGGGAGGGGGGTGAGGTATGCACTCTCACGGTCGGTGATGAGGGGTCGAGGACACCTCTTCTAGAGGCCCTTGCGATGGGGGCCGACAAGGCATATATTGTTAACATCGGAACAGGCGTTTGGGTTGACACTCTAACCACCTCGATCCTGCTCGAGGCGGCTGTGAGAAGGCTGACCCCCTTTGACCTAATCCTGTGCGGGGAGATGTCCCTCGACAGCCTCTCATCCCAGATGGGCCCGAGGCTCGCGGAGCTCCTAGACCTCCCCCAGATCACCTATGTGAAACAGCTTGCCATTGAGGGTGGGAGGCTCAAAGCTGTCAGGGACCTCGAGGACGCGGATGAGGTTGTCCAAGCGGATCTCCCCGCCGTCGTCTCCGTCTCGAGAGAGATAAACGAGCCCAGAATCCCATCTCTAATGAGCATTATGAAGGCTAGGAGCAAGCCCATAATTACCTTTGACATAGCCTCTTTAGATGTCTCCCCCGAGATAGTTTCAGGAGAACAGTCGATAGAGATCATTAGTGTTGAGGCTCCACAAGTGGAGAGAAAAAGAATTATTGTGAAGGGAGAAACAATTGAGGAGTCTGTTGAGAAACTGGTTCATCACCTCGTAACTGAAGGTGTCTTGGAGGTTCGTTAATGACTGGAAAGGGAGTTATGGTCTACTCTGAGGATAAAGAGCTGGAGCTGCAGCTTTTGAGAAAGGGCAGAGAATTCGCAGATAAGCTGAATGGCCCCCTCTCAACGGTGTCTCTATCCCGGGAGCCAATAGACGCAGACGAACTGATCAGATATGGGGCTGACAGGGTCTTTTTATATAAAGATCCGGGGTTTGATCTCGATATCGAGACCTACAGAGCAGCCCTTCTAATGGCGGTTAAGAGGGCCTCGCCCGAGGTAATCTTAATAGGTTCAACCAGACGTGGGAGGGAGCTCGCGCCGAGGATAGCCTCAGCTCTGGGGACGGGGTGCATGACCGAATGCATAGAACTCGAGATCGATGAGAGGGGGGATCTCCTAGCGCGTAGGCTTGTGTACGGTGGCTCTGCCGTAGCGCTGGAAAGAAGTCGGAATAGACCTCATGTGGCTACCGTTCCGCCAAGGGTCTTCAGGAGGGCCGAGCCCTCTGAGAGAACCGGTGAGGTGATGGAGTTAGGGATTGAAAAACCCAAGCCTAGGACAATTGTTGTTGAAAGGAGGGAGAAGTCAAGGGGTGGTGAGGCACTTGAGAACGCCCGGATCATCGTCGCGGCTGGGAGGGGTTTCAGGAGGAGGGAGGATTTAAAACTCCTGGAGGAGCTTGCCAGAGTTCTAGGAGCCGAGATAGGATGCACCAGGCCCTTGGCGGCCGACAATGGATGGCTTAATGAATGGATAGGGATAAGCGGGCATAAGGTGAAGCCTCAGCTCTACATCGCCTGCGGGATCTCGGGAACAGTACAGCACCTCGCTGGTATAAGGGATTCGCAGGTGATAGTCTCGATAAACAAGGATGAGAGTGCAAACATCTTTCAGGCGTCAGACTACGGCCTCGTGGGAGATCTGTACACCATCCTCCCATTACTGACAGGAACATTGAGAAGAATCAAAGGCGAACCGATCTAAGGCTTGCCTCTTAATCTCATAGCAAGAGAAAATAAATGAAGGATACCGCATCGGCGGAAGGGCTCGAAAGCCCTTCTATCTCGATTCTAACCGCCCATAACTCTTCTTGTGGTTACAACCTCCTTGACTACGACTCCCCTTTCCCGAAGCTCCCTTAAAAGCCTCCTCGTAAGCTCACCTCTTATAACCCTCACCGGGGGCACCAGCCCCCTCTCGGTTATGTCTCCCCTTCCTATCATCCTTGCAACTATGGCTGCCGTATAACTGGTCGTCTTGGCCATGGAGGTGATATCCTTTACATCATCGTAGTGGTCGACTGTCTCGAAGGTGTAGCAGGTCTCACAGCCATCCTTGTAACCCTCGACAGTCACCCTGAAGACGGTGATATCCCTCTCCTTCTCCTCCAGCCTGACCTTGGGATATATTATCCGGCTGAAGACCTCGAACGGTACTATCTTCTCCCCATCGAACACGATGGGGTCTCTGCTCAAGAGGCCGCACTCATCTAAGAAGTTCACCTTCTCACAGTACCCAGCATACCTAACCGTCATCTCCGAGCAGTTCTTGACCCCTCTAAACTTCTCGATCTCATAAAGGGTCTGGGGGAATCCGTCGTAGAAGCACTCGAGCGGCCTCTCTATCCCCTCGAAGCATATGGGCTCGCCGAGGGTGTAGCGTTTAATGTATCTCTCCTTCCCATCCTCGATCACCTTCACCATACCCGGTCTTAGGGGGAGGTAGGGGCCTCCGAAGACGATCTTATAGTCGAGGGGGGGCTTCGGGTCACGTGGGATACCTCCACACCAGATCCGCACGGACTCCACCCTGTCGAGCATATCCATTCCATACGCGGCTAGAATATCGACCAGCCCAGGCTCCACACCACATCCGGGGATTACGGTCACACCAGCCCTCAACGCAGAGGAGTTTATATCGCTCCAGACCTCCTCCGCTGCGCTTGCGAGATCCACCGCGTGAACCCCAGCCTCTATACACGCCCAGGTGGCGTCCACATTCAACCACCTTAGGAGGGCTATCCCAGCGACATCGTATCCCTTTAAAACCTCAACCAGCCCCTTCCTGTCCCTCACGTCTTGAACCACTGTCCTGAGCTTGGAGGGGTTACCTAGCCTCAAAGCAACCCTCCTAAGCCTCTCCGCATCTATATCCACTAGCAGAACCTCTTCTACCTCTGGGCTCTCAAGACAATCCATGGCGAGGGCGGGGCCCATCAGCCCAGCCCCTAAAACAGCTATCTTCAATCTCCTTCACCCAACAACTTCTTTCT
>JAGTQJ010000031.1 GCA_018396515.1 Candidatus Bathyarchaeota archaeon
ATAGAGACCCCTGAAGGGTTGGTGGACGGCCTCTTCAAGACCTACATCAAGATGGTTGTGGAGGAGCTGAGGCCCGACTGGTGCCTGAGCGTGTTCGAGGATAACGCTGGGATCATAGAGTTCGATGAAGACCACGTGATAGCAGTGAAGGTTGAGACCCACAACCACCCATCCGCCATAGAGCCCTTCGGGGGGGCCGCAACTGGGATCGGGGGAGTCATAAGGGATATCCTGGGGGTCTGGGCCGACCCAATTGCCTGCACAGATGTCCTATGCTTCGGCCCCCTAGACTACAAGTACGAGCTCCTACCCCAAGGGATTAAGCATCCATCATACCTCTTCAGGGGAGTCGTAAGTGGGATTGGATCCTATGGAAACAGCGTCGGCATCCCAACGGTCAATGGGGCGGTCTACTTCGATGAGGGATATGTCGGGAATGTCGTGGTATACGCCGGTTGCCTAGGGCTCCTAAGGAAGGACCGTTATGCGAGGTGTGTGAGGGGCGGGGATTGGATAGTGGTGGCAGGAGGCAGGACGGGCCTAGACGGGATCCACGGTGTCACCTTCGCCTCGTCGGAGCTGACCTGGGAGTCTGAGATGGTCTCGAGGCCAGCGGTCCAGATAGGGAACCCCTTAGAGGAGGAGAAGCTAAAAAGGGCTATAAAGCTCATCGGGGAGGAAAGGCTTGGGTCCGGGATCACAGATCTAGGCGGGGGAGGTCTGAGCTGCGCAGTATGCGAGACCGCATATAGATATGGATTGGGGGCTGAGGTCTGGCTTGATAGGGTGCTCCTCAAGTATCCGAGCATGGCCCCATGGGAGATCTGGATCTCGGAGTCCCAGGAGAGGATGTGCCTAGCCATACCACCCCAGAACCTGGAGAGGGCATTAAGGATTTTCGAGGAGGAACAGGTTGAGGCAACACCCATCGGCAGGTACACTGAGGAGAGATTGGTAAGGGTTTACTATGGAGGCCTCCAAGTAGCAGAGCTTGACCTCCGCCACCTCTTCAGCCCCCCCAGGATTAGGCGCTCAACCTCATGGAGGCCCCCGAGCCTTGAGGATCCGACCTTCCCTGAGCCTCGGGACCTCGGGGCCATCCTGAAGAGGCTGCTCGCCTCCCCAAACATAGCCAGCAAGGAGGAGGTGATAAGGAGTTATGACCACGAGGTTAAAGGATGCACCGTGGTAAAGCCCCTTCATGGATGGAGCGCAGGCCCGAGCGATGCGGCGGTTCTGAAACCCCTTGGGGCATCCTGGAGGGGGATATCCATCTCCTCAGGGTTGAAACCCAGATATGGGAGGATAGACCCATACTGGATGGCGGCATCCTCCATAGATGAGGCTGTTAGGAACAACATCGCCGTTGGAGGAAGGAGGATAGCCCTATTGGATAACTTCACCTGGGGGAACCCTGAGAAGGAGGACCGCTTGGGCTCGCTTGTCCAAGCTTGCAGGGCCTGCTACGACGTCGCGAAGGCTTATGGAACACCCTTCGTCTCTGGTAAGGACAGCTTATACAATGAGTCCCCACTCGGTCCAGTCACTCCCACCCTCCTAGTTACCGCCGTGGGGATAGTTCCCGACATCAGAAGGGTTGTGACCATGGAGCTGAAGGAGGAAGGAGACCTGATCTACCTCCTAGGTCTGACTAGGAGGGAGGTGGGAGGCTCCGAGTACCTTAGGCTCATGGGCTACATAGGGGGCTCCGTCCCCAAGCTGGATGCCAGCAGGACCGCTGAGCTCTATAGGCGAGTGATCTCCGCGATGGATCTCGGCCTTGTTAGATCCTGCCACGACCTCTCGGAGGGGGGTTTAGGCATAGCCGCGGCGGAGATGGCCTTCACAGGAGGCTTGGGACTAACGCTTAACCTTGAGGGTGTGCTCGTTGATGAGGAGATGCGGGATGACTTCAAGCTCTTCTCGGAGTCAAACGGCCGGCTGCTGGTCGAGGTTAAACCCGAGCATAGATCATCATTCGAGAAGCTGATGGTGGGCGTCGAACTCTCCCTCGTGGGGATGGTCACAGCCGAGGATAGATTCAGGGTTCTCGGGAGGAGGGGGACCATCCTAGACCTCTCACTTGGGGAGCTAATGGACGCGTGGAAGACGCCATTGGGAGGGTAAAATTGAACCGATCGGAGATCAGGGTCCTGATCCCGAGGGCCCCAGGAACGAACTGCGACTCCGAGACGGCGATGGCCTTCCTTGACCTCGGGGTGATGGTCGAGGTTGTCCACACCCAGAGGCTCTTCAGGGAGAGGAACCTAATGGACTATGACATCATAGTCTTCCCAGGGGGCTTCAGCTACGGCGACTATGTGAGGAGCGGGGCCATCTGGGCCAAGGAGTGTGAGTATAGGATAGGCCGGGAACTGGAGGAGTTCATCCGAGAGGGGCGCCCCGTCCTTGGGATCTGCAACGGCTTCCAGCTCTTGGTGGAGGCGGGATTCCTCCCAGGGTTCGAGGGTAGATCTATCTATCCCCAAGCCGCACTAGCAAACAATCCAGGCGGCTTCCAGTGCAGGTGGGTGAGGGTCAGGCATGTGAACAGGGGAAACTGCCCCCTGACTAGGGAGATCCCACCAGACGCTGTCCTTGAGATGCCCGTAGCCCACGGAGAAGGCCGATTCCTATTCCCGAGAGATAGGGAGGATGACTACCTGAGGAGGCTCTACGAACAGGATCAACTCGTCTTCAGGTATGCAAAGCCTGATGGAACCTTCGCCGATGGGGAGGCTCACTATAATCCGGATGGAGCCCTCCACGATATAGCGGGAATATGCAACCCTGAGGGTAATGTCCTAGGTCTTATGCCCCACCCGGAGAGGGCCTACTATGGCTGGCAGACCCCTGGATGGACCAAGAGAGGAACTCCACCGGAATATGGAGATGGCAGACTCCTCCTAGAGTCGATAGTCAGGTATGTGGAGAGGAGGCTCTAGAGCCACCCGCCAATCTACGCTCCTCAAGCCTCTCTTTAAGCTCCTCATACTTTAGGGCTAGGATCTCCACGGCCAATATGGCCGCATTCCTCGCCGAGTCTATACCCACACAGGCCACGGGAACACCGGTTGGCATCTGCACGATGGAGAGGAGGGAGTCCAGGCCTCCGAGCTTTACCTCCCTGGGAACCCCGATAACAGGTTTAATGGTTCTGGATGCTATGAAGCCCGGAAGGGCCGCTGAGAGCCCAGCGATCGCGATGTAGACTTCACAGCCGCATCTCTCAATATACTCCTCGAGGTCTTTTGGATTCCTATGAGCCGATAGGACCTTTAACTCGCACTCGACCCCGAACTCCCTGAGAACACCCTCAGCCTGTTCACCCAACGCCCTGTCAGACTCGCTCCCCATAATTATTGAGACTTGGACCACGCGGATCTAACTGAAAAATGGAAAAAAATATAAAAACATCCCCCTTTACGAAGTTGCGAGAAAGCCTAGGTTTTAACCGTGATTAAATCTTTAATCTATCTAATGAGAGGATCTGGGCTGGAGCTTGGTGATCGCGGGCTCCGAGGGCTGGCCTAAACCCTCTCATTCAACTGTTGCGTGCTTTTTCCTCAGGTCCAGCTCGCTCACGCCAAGCCTTCTCATCAGCTCGGCTATCACACAGTCGAGGAAGACCATTGCGGAGAGTTCGAACATCGTTCCCAGGGGTGTGGGGTCATATTTTCCGATGATCTGCCTCCTCTCATAGTCCGGCTCGACATCTATCTTGCTTCTACCCTTAACGATGACAAGGCTATCGGCGACCTTGGCTAAGGGGGAGTCAGGGTGGGAGGTTATGGCGATGACCTTTGCGCCTATCTCCTTCGCTACCTCGGCTTGGGTGACGACCGTCCTCGTGACTCCAGATCCAGATATCGCTATGACGAGGTCTTCGGGGCTCAGGGCCGGTGTGATGGTCTCGCCGCTCACATAGATGTTGAATCCTAGGTGCATCAACCTCAAGGCGAAGGCCTTCCCAACAAATCCGCTCCTACCCGACCCCAGGAGGAGGATCTTCCTGTCCCTCGACTCTATGATCCTTTGGACCATCTCCTCTATTTCCCTCTCATCGATCTGGTCGATGATCTCCTTGATGCTGGATAGGACAACGCCGGAGATCTCTTTCACATACCCCAAATCTATCATGAATGTTTGTTCTTAGACCCTTTATCTCCCTTTCTGATCGCCCTCCGGCTCCGGAGGTCTTCATAAATATGGTATATATTTTTATAGCAAAATCTATATAAACCCCTTGAAGAAAAGGATCAACTCGAATTTCCCCTTTCGAAAAGTGTGGCGGAAAGACCCGTGAGAAATTTATCTAATTGCACCTATGAAGCGGCTCTGCAGATATCCGTCTCCCCCTTTAGGATGTTATCAATAGCTATCTCGGCGACTGCGGCGCTATGCTCGGCTATAATCCTCAGCTCCCAGAGTATCGAGCTGAAGAAGACGGCGGCCTCGGTATCCAGCTTTCCCTGAAACTCCTTAAGAAGGCTCCTCTCCTCCCTCTCCATGATCTCCTTCAGGTCTATCGCGTCGCTCGCTATCTTCAGATTTCCATTGAATAAGCTGTTAACCGCCTTATCGAACATCGTGAATGTCATCAATCCCAGCTGGGAGAGCCTATCAAGCAACTCGTTGTCTCTTCCCTCTCTTAGGGGATAGAATTTTATTATGTTGTTTGCAATGTTCTGTATTCTATCCCCGATCATCTCCAGGAACCAGGCTATCAAGTTTGTGTATATTATCTGCATTGGATCCCTTATGCCGAGATCCTCTGCAACAACGGCGGACTGCTGGGCTGAGGCTAGAAGCCTTGCTAGGAGCCAGTAGATCATGTCGGCCTCATGCTCTCTGGTTATCGCATCCTTGGAGAGCTCCACATCACCATCCGCTAGGCTGTCCACAACCTCCTTGAACATGGTGGAGGTTAGGACGTAGAGCCTCCTGAGGACCGTCTGTGGGGAGAAGTCCTTGGGGTCTATGGAACTCTGGAGGAGCAGATGCTGATCGCTCTCCTCGATTATGCCTATCCCGAGTAGGCGTTGGGTCACCTCCCTTATGCTCTCTATCTGCTCCCTCATCAATCGCTTGGATGACTGGACCCTGATCATGCCCCTCCCGAGAATGTAGTTTGCCACGATGACCCTGGCCAGGATCTTTGAGTTCTCACACGCGTCTACATCCACCACATATAGCCCTCCTTCTCCCCCCTTCGAAGGCTTGACGGTCAGCCTAAGGGTCCCGTTCTTCTCCTCAGAGAGGAAGACTATATCCCCCTTCTTGATGCCCATCCTCTTCGCCCAGTTCATGGGGAGGGATACCGAGAGGGTGGAATATCCCACCTTCTGGACCTTACGCGGCTCCAAGCCTCCTCACCATTATCATATTTATTTTATCCTGAAGGGTAAATTCATGATTATATAAACTTTACTCTGGGGGTCTCCATCCGGCCCGGTTGGTCGGGGCTTGTGACCCGATAAGGTCGGTTTCCCTATAAAATCCTTGTGGGGGGAAGGATCGGCCCGGTTGAGAACCCTGAGAGCTTGAGGTATATCGATGCGCAGAGGAGGGTGGCGGAGATGATGAGGACGATGTAGTCTCCCCCCTTCATCCTAAGCTCGTAGAGGTTTGTCCTCCTCTTCGATGCCCCGAAGCCCCTTGACTCCATCGCCTCGGCGAGCTCCAGGCTTCTCCTTATTGAGTTCACGATGAGGGGAAGGAGGACCGGGATGTAGTTCCTCAATCTGGCCAGGAAGCTCCCCCTCTCGATCTCCAGCCCTCTGGCCCTCTGGGCGTCGAGGATGGACTGGGCCTCCTCGGCAAGCACCGGGACGAACCTTATGGCTGTGATGAATGCGAAGTTGAACTCGTATGGAACTCGGGCCTTCTCTAGGGCTAGGCTGAGCTCGTCTGGAGAGGTTGTTAGGAAGAAGATGGAGAAGGAGGTCATGAGGGATAGGAAGCGCAGGGATAGGGATAGGGACAATTCTATCATCTCGGTGGTCAAAATATATCCTTGAAAGAAGTAGAAGGAGATGAGGTTCGAGGCGAATATTATTAAGGCCAGCAGGGCTCCCCCCTCAAAGTTCTAATCCACTCCCTCGCCACCCTTCCCAAGAGGAGGATGGGGACCTGCAATAGGAATATGGCCATAAGGGGGGGCAGCTCATAGAAGAGTATGGAGGCGGAGAATAAGGTCATAACCATTATGAACTTCGCCCTTGGGTCGATCCTATGGATGGGTGAGGCCCCCATCCTGAACCTGAGCCCATCTAATAGGCTCATTCTCCTGCCCCCCTTAGGAGGCTGGAGAGGATCTCCGCCGCCTCCTCCACGTCGAACACATCTGGAGGAAGCCCGTAATCCGAGAGGCCTCTGAAGACCTTCGCTACCTCTGGGGGGGTGATGGACGCCCTTTTCAGGGTTTCGGCGTCGGCCATTATCCTCTCCATGGGCCCGTCGGCTATGATCCTTCCCCCGGCCATCAGTATCACCCTAGGGCGGTTCTCGGCCACGAACTCTACATCGTGGGTAACCGTGATTATGGTCTTCCCCCTGGTCCTCAGCTGCATCAGGAAGTGTCTGAGCCTCTCCTTCTGGGCGTAGTCCTGCCCTATGGTTGGCTCATCGAGGACCACGACCTCCGGATCCCATGCCAGGACGGAGGCTAGGGCCACCCTCTTCCTCTCCCCGCCGCTCAGGGTGAAGGGGCTGGATTTCCTGTACCTCTCTATGTCTAGGAGGTTGAGGGCCCACTCCACGCGCTTCTCTATGACCTCATCCTCGAACCCGAAGTTCCTAAGCCCGAACTTTATCTCCTCCTCGACGCTCTCGGCGAAGAGCTGGTCGTCCGGGTTTTGGAATACAAGTCCGACCTTTCTTGCTAGGGCTGCTACGCTTGTCTTCGACGTATCCAATCCATCAACTAGTACCCTCCCCCTCTGCGGCTTCAGGAGCCCATTGAAGTGCTTGACTAGGGTCGTCTTCCCAGCCCCGTTCTCTCCCATGATGGCTATGAACTCCCCCCTGTTTATTGTGAGGGATACTCCATCTATCGCATGCATTCCGTTGGGGTAGGTGTAGTGGATCTCCTCCACCTCAATTATTGGTGTGCCGCTTACAAATTCCGGCTCCCTTCTCCTCAGCCTCCTGATCTCTGGGAGCCCTTGGAGGGTCGAGAGGGTTTTTCCGATTCTCGATACGAATTCCTCGACGCTCACGGGAAGGCCGCCGATCTTCAGCCCCCTTCTTGCTAGCCTCTTGCTCAGCTCTATAATCCTCGGCGTTCCGACCCCGGCTAGTCTTGATTCCTCCGCCCCGAATACCTCCTCCGGGGGGCCGTTGGCTATCACTCTGCCGTTGTCGAAGACGATGATCCTATCTGCGTATCTGACGGCGAGGTCGACCCTGTGCTCTATAAGGATGATGGTTATCTCGAACTCCCTCCTGAGCCTCTCCAAGACCTCGAATATCCTCTCAGCGCCTAGGGGATCCAGGAATGATGTGGGCTCGTCTAGGACGATTACATCGGGCCTCATCGCGAGGACGGATGCGATGGCGAGCCTCTGCTTCTGCCCCCCTGAGAGTTCGTTGGTCCCCCGATATCTCAGCTCGGTTATCCCGGTAACCTTTAGGGCCCATTCAACCGCTTCTATTATCTCCTCCCTCCCCAGGCCTAGGTTCTCGGGGCCGAAGGCCACCTCCTTCTCCACGGTTAGGGCGAATATCTGGTTATCGGGATTCTGGAAGACAAGCCCAACGTGCTTGGCGAGTTCGGCTATCGGGTGCTCCTTCGTGGAGAGGCCCGAGACCCTTACATCCCCCTTCATCTCCCCATCATAGAAGTGGGGTATCAACCCGTTTAGGCATCTGCAGAAGGTCGTCTTTCCACAGCCGCTCGGCCCCGTGAGGAGGACGAACTCCCCCCGCTCTATCCCGATGTTCAGGCCTTTGAGGGATGGAGTGCTGGCGTTAGGATAGATATACCAGAGATCCCTGACATCTATGATTCCCAAGGGCCCTCCCTCAATAAGAATAGATCAGATTAAAAAGGGTTCTAGAGGAAGAGCTGAGCAGCTTCTACCTTGAGCCTTGATCTTGAATGCCCACTATCCTAGTCGAGATGAGTTCGAGGGCTCTCTTCAAGATTTCCTCGGCCTCCCCCTTAGATTTGACCCCGGCGGAGGTTGGGTGGCCTCCCCCAACTCCGCCGAACTCCTCCCCCAGGGGGATCGCCAAATCCCTTCCCAGGTGGATCATGGTCTCCCTATTGAACCTCTTGGTTGAGCGTAGGCTCATCTTCATTTCCCCCCTTTTCCCCCCCGCGACCATGGCGATATCGGCGCCCAGCTCAATGAGGGCTCTAGAGGCGGATGCCTGGAAGGAGCCGACTTGGGAGGTGACTACTATCCAGCCCCCAACCTTGTGGAGTTCCATCCTCATCGCGGCTTTGATGCGGGCTATCCTCTCCGAGCGGGTCATCTCGTAGGCCAGTAGTGCCGTGACATCAGGCAGGGCATCCTCTATCCCCAAGAGTTCTGAGACGGCTCTGAAGGTCCTTGAGTTCCCGATGAGGAAGTGCCTGGAGTCGTAGGCTATTCCTGTCAGGAGTGCCCTGGCAACCTTTGTTGAGGGCGTTATCCCTAGACCCCTATATATCCAGTAGACTATCTCGCACGTCGAGGTCGAGCTCTCATCTATGATGGAGATGGATGCAAGCCTCATGGTCTCCGGCCTTGGTGTGTGATGGTCTATTATAACCGTGGGCTTACCTGAGGAAGCTATCTTCTCACCCCACTCCTCAAGCTGTAACAGGGAGGAGGTATCCAGAACTATTAGGGCCTCAGCCTCATCTATGGAGGCCTCATCAACCGTCTGGATCCCCAGAGCTTTGATTACCTGCTTCGAGATCCTGCTAGCCCCCCCGGTCAGGATGATCGAGGCTTCAACCGAGCCTAGGGCATCGGCGAGGCTCTTCACGGCATAAGCGGAGCATACCGCATCGGGATCTGCGCTGTGGTGGCAGAAGATCATGACCCTCTTCATGAGAAGGCCCCTGAGCATCTCAAGCTCTATTGCCATAAGCCCCATTTTGGGGGAGGGATGGTCGGATAAAAGGAAAGCTATTTTTAGGCATTTCTTGATGGTATATTCATGCCCAAGGAGATGGTTGATGACGTAGAGGTCGTTGAAACCCTACCCTTTGAGAAGGGAAAATACACGGTTTTCCTTGGATTCGCCGGATTCGGCATGATCGGCAGCACAGCGGCGATGTACATCGTCAGGAGCAGGGGGTTTCTCGAGAGGGGTTATGTCAGGTCTAGGCTGATCTCCCCTATGATGATCCTTATAGATGGCCGTCCTAGGCCCCCCTTCAGGATCTATGGGGGGGATGAGGGGCTTATCTTCATCGTTAGCGAGGCCCTCTTTACGACTGAGAGCTCGTGGCATCTCGGCTTCGGGGTGATGGAGTGGCTCTCAAAGAAGGGCGTGAAGGAGTTCATATCCATGGAGGGGGTTCTCTCGGGGGCGAGGGAGAGGGTCATAATGGGCTTCAGCACCGGGGACCTCTCCCGACTGGATGTAAGGCCAACCCAGGAGGGTATGATCTCGGGCATAAACGCCTGCTTCCTAGATGAGGCCCTGAGGAGGGGTATCCCATGGACATCCCTCTTCGTTCCAACCCAGTTTATGTCATCGGTCGATTATGGCGCGGTGGCCGACCTCATAGAGGTGCTGAATGGGGTCTTCAACCTGAGGGTGGATGTGGCCCCCCTAAGGAGGAGGGATGAGGAGCTGAGGAGGATGGCGGAGAGGATGGCCAAGGAGAGGGGTAGGATCCCTTCGATCTTCAGTTGGAGGCGTTCCCCTCCAAGCCAGGCTGGGGGGGCTTGAGGCCCAGATCCCTCTGGAGGGCCTCTTGGAGGCTGGCAAGCCTCTCCCTCGCCTTGTTCTCCTGCTTCTCCAAGGCCTTAGACCTTATCTCTAGGAGCTCCTTCCTCTCCGTCAGATCCCTAACCACCTCATCCTTAGGCATCTCGACTAGGATAGAGCCTACGGACTTGAATATCCTGGAACCCTCGAGAACCTTCTCGAGGGCCTTGAGAGCCCTCTCCGTCTCATTCAACTCTATGTCGACCCTCTGCCTCTGGAGCACCAGGGACTGGAGCATGCTCTGAAGCTGCTGGAGGCGGGCTATCCTCTCCTGAACCTCGGGCGGAAGCTGCTCCATCTCAGCCATATCCATTCCACCTATAAGGGCTCCCCCAAATTTAAACCTCTTTTCCCTCGAAGCTCTCTCCTACTCAGCCTCTTGACGATGTCCATGATCCCCCCTATCCAGTGGAGGTAGCTGTTCACTGCAGCCCTTAGGGCAGCCGTGTCCGAGGCCTCAACCTCGATAAGTAGCCCCCCGGTATATGGTTGTAGGTTGACCCTTGAGCGGTTTGAGGAGGGAGTCTCGGCCTCCGGTGTTAAAGCTCCTATTACGATCCTCGTTATATCCGGGGGGATCTCGATCCATATCCTAGCTGAGGCTCCCTCGATGCTCTCCCCTCCAAGCCTCGATTGTGCGGGTCAGATTATTGTTGTTTGTTGGGTCTTCGAGCTTGCAACTCTCTGGGAGGCGAGGCCGGTCTTTGTGGTGGGCTGGTAGGCTCCTCCAGCGAACCTCGATCCGCAGTTCCCACAGCTCCAGATCCCTACGCTCATCCTCTTCAGGGAGGGCCATCCGCATGTCGGGCACTTGTGCGGCCTCTTCAGCTCCATAATCGTCTGGGTCCACCTCTTCCTCACGGAGAGGCCGCCTCTGGTTCTCAGCCTTGGGCCTAGGCTCTTCTTCTTCAATCTATATCCCCCCTGTTATCTTGCTTCTGATCTCTGGGGCCTTCGATGCGGCGATACTTATAGCTTTCCTAACCTCTTCTAGGGTGAGGGCCTCTGGGCCGCTCTTCTGTATGGCGCATACATTTCCCTTCTCGTCTAGGGTGATGGTCAGCCTCGTCTCCATGGCATCCTCCTCCTCCGATGTTGGATCTACTATGAGGGCCCCTCCGATCTTTGAGAAGGTTACGGAGATCGGTGTGCTCCTTATCTCTAGGGGCTCCTTCCTCCCGCTCGGCACCACCTCCCCATTCCTGACCTCGAATATCGGCTTTATGGTGCTCCTCAGGGCTGCCACCGCGGCTAGGGTTGAGGCGTCGATGAGGTTTCCGGCGTGGTTCAACACAAAGAGATCAACATTTATGACGTAGACTGTCTTCTTTGGAATGATCTCCATCTTTGAGAAGTCAACTATGCCGGCTGATCTGAGGCCTCTATCAACCACCCTTGCGAGCTCTATTGAGACTTCGTCTGGTGGGCCTGGCTCTATATCCGGGGAGGCTAATGGGACGATCTCCGCGTTGCAGATGAGGATCCCCTCGCCTGGTGTATCCTCGAATGGAGGCCCGTAGGAGATCTCTATCCCGGCTATAACCCTCGTGTCCCCGATGAACACCTCCGATGAGCCGTCAGCCTTCTCTATCACCCCGGTCTTCACCTTTATATCCCTGTAGTCCTCAAGCCCCCTCCCATCTAGACGTTTGCCTGAGGATATGGCCTCCTGGATCCTCTTCAGCTTCAGGCGTGATGTGAACCCTCCCCTCCCAGACTTCAATTCCCCTCCGCCTCCTTCTTAACCTCATATTTCCTCTTCAAGGCCTCCCTCTGCACCTCATATATCTTCTTGCACCCCTCTATGGCGAGGTTTATGCACCTCTCCAGCTCCTCTGGTGAGAGGAGGCCATCCATCTGGAGGAGGGTTATGCTTCCCAAGTTAGGCATGTATGCTAGGGGTAGATCAGCCTCCCCATACTTATCCTCGTGGTCGTTCAGGTCTAACACGATCCTCCCTTCATATTTACCCGCCGAGCAGGCCGCGACGAGGTCCTTAAGGGGTATGCCAGCATCCGCTAGGGCCACTGCTGCGGCTGTGATGGAGGCGCAGCGGGTTCCACCGTCCGCCTGGAGAACCTCCGCATAGACATCTATCGTCGATCTTGGATACCTCTCCAGGAATATGGCTGGCTCTAGGGCGTATCTCATGACCATCGTTATCTCCATATCCCTCCTCGAGGGGGCCGGGGATCTCCTCGGCTCTGTGGAGAAGGGGGCCATGTGGTATCTGCATCTTAAGATTCCTGTGTGGGGCCTCGCCAGGTGCTTGGGGTGCATCTCCCTCGGCCCGTAGACCCCAACGATTATCTTGTTCCTTCCCATCTCTATGTATGCCGAGCCGTCGGCGTTGGGTAGGACCCCACTCTCGATCCTGATCTCTCTGAGCTCATTCCATCTCCTCCCGTCTACCCTCCTCCACTCCTCATCCGAACTCAAAGCCTACCCTCCTTCCAACATCTCAGATACTCCTGGATCCTGTTGGTGAGGCCCGTTGTATGGGCTTCCATCTCTATCCTCCTAATCACCTTAACCACCATATCCTCCTGCTCCCTGCTGCTACCCTTGACAACTATTCTACCGTTCTGCCCTATTATAATATCGCATCCGGTTTCTTTAAGGATCATGGTTACCATTGATCCCTTCTTACCTATTAGCCTTGGGATCTTTGAGGGGGTCATCCTGATCACCAGGCCGTCCTCTATTCTACCGAGGCCCTTCCCCAAGATTGAGAGTATAGGGGTCCTCTTCCTATCCAGGTCCACCACCTTAGCTGCGATGGTGTCGCCGACATCCAATATCTCCGGCATCACGATCTCCGGGCTGTAGGGGGAGCCTGTAGCATCTGGAACGCTCAGCTGGGCTAGGGTTGGGGCGTCTATATCTACATACCAATACCCCAGCTCCATGTCCACCACATCCCCCACGACGAGGTCCCCTATCAGGGGCTGGTATCCAGCCTCAAGGGCGATGACCGAGACCGTTCCACGCCCGTACTCCACCAGGCCGATCCTCGTCGCGAGGACCTTATCTCCAAACCTATATGTGTTCTCCCCGGCCCTTATCCTCCCTATGTAGAGGACATCACCTGGAAGTACGAGCTCCCTATTCTCGAAGGTCTTCAATCGGCAATCCCGTCATTTAAGGTTCTTGGTCTGGGCCTCACCTTGAGTGGCCTTTCCAAGCCTGTCCAAGAACTCCAGCTGCATGGCTGCTGGGATGGTGACAACAGCTATTAGGGAGCCGTCGGCCTGCCACTCCTCTCTCTGCACCTCCCCCATACTCTTGAGGATGCCATAGGCCTTACCTGCGTGCTTGGATGGGATCTTCACAGCCATCTCCATGCTCTCAGCGCTCATTGGGAGGATAGGCCTCAGGGCTTTAACTACCTCCTTAACCTGCTCCTCCGCGTCCCTGAAGGGGTCTATGGAGATATGGGCCTCTTCGAGGGCGGCCTCGATCCTGGCTACGGGGTGTGGAAGCTTCGTCCTAGGATCGACATATGTGCGGGATATGATGTTCACTATCTGCCTGAGCTTCTGCTCGGTCATCATTCTCCTCTGCTGCGCGGTGAGCTGGAGGGTCCCCCTCTGGAACATCAACTCCGCAACCTTCAATGGGTCGCTGGTCCCGAATACGGCCTCCAGCTTCTCCTTAGAGGCCTTGATCCCCTTCCCGGCGTCGGTGAATATGGTCTCTATGATTAGGACCCTCGAGATATCCTCTATCTCCCTCCTCTTATAGGCCAGAGCCTTCTCCGGGTCGACGAGGATCTCGAACCTCTCTCCTCCATGAGCATACCTCACGAGGGTGTACCTCTCA
>JAGTQJ010000034.1:0-446 GCA_018396515.1 Candidatus Bathyarchaeota archaeon
ATAGCCCTGGAGTGCTCCTTCCACGGCCGAACCATAGGAACCCTCAGCGTAACCGGCCAGTCTAGGAGGAGGAGGTACGACATGGGCCCATACCTATCCGGCGCCTCCTTCGCCCCAGCCCCCTACTGCTACAGGTGCCCAATGGGCAGAAGCTACCCTGAATGCGACCTCCTCTGCGCCAGGAGGATAGAGGATGTGATAGACTACCACACCTCGAACAACGTGGCCGCATTGATAGCTGAGCCCATACTTGGAGAGGGGGGGATAATCGTCCCGCCTGACGAGTACTTCAAGGTGGTGGAGGAACTCCTTGAGGCCCGTGATATACTCCTAATAGTCGACGAGGTCCAGACGGGATTCGCGAGGACTGGGAGGATGTTCGCCGTCGAGCATTACAGAGTGGAGCCTGACATGATGACTTTGGGGAAGGCTGTGGTAGACATATG
>JAGTQJ010000034.1:470-1535 GCA_018396515.1 Candidatus Bathyarchaeota archaeon
GGATGATATAGGGATGGCCTTCGAGCCTGGAGACCACCTCTCAACCTTCGGGGGAAACCCTATCTGCTGCGCAGCCGCCCTAGAGAACATCCGGATATTGGAGGAGGAGCACCTGGCCGAGGGGGCTGAAGAGAAGGGAAGGTACCTGATGAAGAGGCTTGAGGAGATGAAGGAGTCCGAAAGCCTCATAGGCGATGTGAGGGGGAAGGGCCTCATGGTCGGGGTTGAACTGGTCAAGGATAGGAAATCTAAGAGGCCTGCTGTGGAGGAGGCCTCAAGGGTGAGGGAGGAGATGAGGAAGATGGGGGTCCTCATCGGCGTCGGCGGCGTGAAGGGCTCAACCCTGAGGCTCCAGCCACCATTGATAATCTCAAAGGAGCAGCTCGACAGGGTTCTAGAAGCCCTCGAGGGGTCCCTCTCAAGAATAGGGTGAGAGGAGGATCAGGGGGAGATGTACGCAGACCTCGTGTTGATGAATGGTAAGATAGTCACGGTGGACCCTGAGGAGAGGATTGCAGAGGCTGTGGCCGTTAAGTTCGGGAGGATCCTGGAGGTTGGATCCAATGGGGATGTCAAGCCGTTGATAGGGAGCGGCACCGTGGTGGTGAACCTAGAAGGGATGACCGTACTTCCAGGTTTCATAGACACCCACGGCCACCTATTCTCCTCGGGCGTCGGCCTAGGCCACATAGACTGCAGCGAGGAGGCCGGGGTCAGGTCGATAAGGGATATCCAGGAGAGGATTGCGGAGAGGGCGAAGAGGACTCCTAAAGGCGGATGGATAGTTGGAGATAAGTTTGACGAGTCTAAGCTGGCGGAGAGGAGGATCCCGAACAGGTGGGACCTAGACGCCGCAGCCCCCGAGCACCCAGTCCTCCTCTCCATGGTCGGGGGCCACGTCTACGTGGCCAACAGCAGGGCCCTAGAGATGAAGGGCATAACAAGGGAGACCCCCGACCCCCTACCAGGGGGGAGGCTCGACAGGGATCCCATAACGGGGGAGCTGACCGGAATAATATACGAGAGGGCCGTCGACCTGGTGAGGCCTGAACCCAGCTACGAGGA
>JAGTQJ010000034.1:1559-12845 GCA_018396515.1 Candidatus Bathyarchaeota archaeon
GAGCAGGGAGTATGTCTCGGCCGGGATAACCTGCTTCTACGACTCCTACATAACCGGAAGGGAGGTGAGAGCCTACCTGGAGCTGAAGAGCAGGGGGGAGCTCCCCCTGAGGGTGAGGTGGGATATGCATCTCGACACCCTCCCAGAGCTTGAGAAGATGGGCATAACGGTTCCCCCAGGCCTCGGTGATGAGTGGCTCAAGATATGCGGGGTCAAGGTCTCCACCGACGGGGCCATATCGGGCAGGACCGCGGCCCTCAGGAGGCCCTACCTCCACAGGCCGGGATACTATGGAGAACTCACGATGACCAGGGAGGAGGTGATCGAGGTGATCATGAGGATCCATAAGGCTGGCTTAAGGGCCTCGGTCCACGCCAACGGGGATCAGGCGATATCCAACTTCCTAGACGCCGTTGAGATGGCCCTGGAAAAGCATCCCAGGAAGGATCACAGGCACAGGGATATCCACTGCTCGGTGGTGGATGAGGAGCTCATCCAGAGGATGAGGAAGCTCGGGGTCCTACCAACCATCTTCGGGGCCTATGCATACTACCATGGGGACAAGATCCTGCCAGCCTTTGGGGAGGAGAGGGCTGATTGGATGTTCGCCGCGAGATCGATGCTCGACGCGGGCCTAAGGGTGGCAGCCCACTCAGACCACAGCGCCTCCCCATACCCGCCGCTGATGGGGATACACTCCCTAGTCACCAGGATGACGAAGAATGGGAAGCCCTATGGGTTGAGGCAGAGGATAACCGTCATGGAGGCTATAAAGCTTTACACCATCAACGCGGCCTACCACACCTTCGAGGAGGGCCTCCTAGGATCCATAGAGCCCGGGAAGCTCGCAGACATGGCAGTTCTAGGGGAGGACATCCTGGAGGTTCCAAAAGAGTCGATTATAGATGTACCCGTGGAGATGACGATTGTGGGAGGGCGCATGGTCTATAGGAGAGAAGGAGATTGAACCCTCCCATCCGCTGTTTAAGCTATTTTTCATTCTATGAAGATATTTCCAGAATTTTCATAACATCCTCAATATAGATTTTACTATTAATATATCTTCCTCTACCCTTTTAGGTATGTATTCTCCGTCGTATAAGCACCTTTCATGAAGATGATGCTCCCTTGCGCCGAACCTGTCACGTAACCCCAAACTCCTTACCTTGGGACCCTCGTTTTTAAGAGAATCCAGCGCAAGCCTCCTATCCCTATGAGTCTTGATCCTCTCCTCAGGGAAGCCCTTCCCCAGCAGTAATGCTTTCGTGGCCTGAAGCACCATATTCCAGCCCTTCTCAGCCGCATCCCTGATTATAACATCGATCTTCTCCTCCTCCCACCTCTCAAACTCGGCCATCGCAGCCTCGGCGAACCTCTCAGCTTCTGATAGGTAGTAAGCTATCCTTTCACGCTCGTTCATCGCCTTACAACTTGATGCAGGTATATTATCCAAGCATTTAAGCCCTCAATTTTCAAGCACAACCCCTTAAATAAGCGTACATACATCGGCGCTTCGCCGCTAGAAGGGCGATGGCCTTGACCAGCGCCTATGATGTTGGTATGTTTTTAAGATACCATCAGAGGTTAGTTCTTTGGGCGTGCTTTGAGGTTAGGTAGGATCGTCGGCAGGATCGGGCACATATACCCCTTGAGGAGGAGGATCGGGCACATATACCCCTTGAGGAGGAGGATCGGGCACATATACCCCTTGAGGAGGATGCATGGTGGCTGTAAGGGTTAGGCTCAGGGTTAGAGCCACCTCCTCGGGGAGGGAGGTGGCATCGTCAGCCCTAGTCAACTCTGGATTCGAGGCTGAGACGCCCCAACTACTGGTTCCCAGGTCCCTCGCAGCCACATTAGGGTTGTGGCCTCCACCGCCGGAGGCACAGCTGGTCGATGTGGGGACGGCTGGGGGTCCTGTGAGGAACTACCTAGTGCCGGGCGCCGCCGAAGCGCTTATCGAGGTTAGCGATAGGATCGTTGGGCCGGTCAGATGCGATGTGATGATATCGAGCCTAGAGTATGAGATCCTCATAAGTGATAGGCTTGGTGGCGAGTTTGGGATAGTGATATTAGACCTGAGGGGTAGATGGAGATTCTCAGATGAGGATAAGGTGAGAGAGACAGAGGCCCCCCAATACTGGTTTTAAGATGTTGCCTCCGCTTATTCCACCCTTTCATTTACATGGAGGGACTGCCAAACATAGATCGAAGATATCCGGATGAATTCATGAAGATATATGATATTCAAAAATTTAAGCCCTTCTCAAATTTTCACCAATATAATTATAGAGACTGTGTGCATACATTTGATGTTTACATGCTCTTAATTTCTTTTTCTTCTTTTATAGGTTCCACTATGAGGATGGGGCCCTCCTTCCCGATGACTTTAACCTTATCTCCATCGCCGATGTCTTTTCCGCTTCTGGCTCTCCATATCTCCCCCCTCAACCTCACGAACCCCTCCCCCTTTATGTCTCCGAGAGCCTCGGCGGTCTCCCCTATAATCTCCATCTCATATGGCCTCCTCCTCCTCGCCGTCACCACCTTGTAGGCTACGAATATGAAGAAGGCTCCGAGGGATAGGGGGACAACGATCATGACCGCGTATAGGGCGTTAAGCCACTCAGCCCCCACAGCCCACTCCCCTGGGAAGAGGAGGAGGCTCCCCAACAACACGCATATAAGGCCTCCCCCTCCGAGAAGGCTGAATCCAGGAGTGAGGAACTCGGCCAGGAGGAGGGCGAATCCGACGAGCATGAGGATCACCGCCCCGAGGTTCACCCCCATCAGGCCTAGGCCTATGAGGCCCAGGAGCAGGAGGAGACCCCCGGCCACCTCAGCCCCAAGGCCCGGTGTTGAGAGGCCGAAGATCAGGGTCCAGAACCCAACGATGAAGAGGAGGTAAGCCAGGATGGGCTCGGAGATGAAGCCTAGGATCCTGATCCTTAAGCTCGGTCTCCACTCGATGATGCCCGCCTTGGAGGTTCTCAGGGTTATAGCTCTGCCCCCGATCTCCACCACCCTCCCATCCACCTTCTCCAAGAGCTCCTCTAGATCTCTGGCCCTGACCTCTATGACGCCCATCTTCATGGCATCCTCGTCGTTCAGGTTCAGGTTCTCCCTCACAAACCTGCCGGCGGCCGTCTCATTCCTCCCATGGGCCCTTGCCCTCTCCATCATGTACCTCTCCAGGGCGTTGAGGGTTTTCGGGTCCTCTATAGGCCTTGAGCCCCCGCCCAGGGGCTCGAAGGAGACGGGCTGAGCCGATCCTATGAGGGTGTTGGGGGCCATGGCGGCGACATGGGTGGCCATAAGGATGTAGGTCCCTGCGGACCAGGCCTTACCTCCCGGTGGATATACGTAACCTATGACTGGGATCCTTGAGCGCTCTACAAGCTCTATTATTCCCATGGTGGCATCCAGCAGGCCTCCAGGCGTATCCATCAGCAGAACCACGGCCATGAGGCCCCCCCTCTCGGCGAAGGTGAGGGCCTCCCCCACGAGCTCATATGACATGCTGCTTATCGTCCCTTCGAGCTTGACCGTCAGAACCCTGTTCTCGGCCTGAGCTGCCGTGCTAGATATGCCCCATGCTGGGGTGAGGAGGATGAGGAGGATTAACAGGAGTTCTCCTCCACGGGTTGAGGGCATCATCTATCTTCCTTGCTCTGGCCTCTCATCAGGCCCAGCATGGTTGCCAAGTCGGAGCCCACCGCTGTGGGCGTGACGACGACGAGGTTCTTCTCCCTGGCTATCTCCGTGAGGGTCTGGAGCTCCCTCAGCCTAACCGCTATCGGGCTCTCCAGATACTGTTTAGCTGCCTCTGCCATCTTCGTCGCTGCCTGATACTCCCCATCCGCTATTATGATCCTTGATCTCCTCTCCCTCTCCGCCTCAGCCTGCTTGGCTATGGCCCTCTGCATCGCCTCGGGGAGGGAGACATCCTTTATCGACACGTTGACCACCTTTATCCCCCAAGGGTCTGTAGCCGTGTCAAGGATCTGTGTCAGGGTTTTTCCAAGCTGCTCCCTTTTGGTTAGGAGGTCGTCGAGCTCCACCTGGCCTATGGTGTCCCTGAGGGCTGTCTGGGCCAGGAGGTTCGTGGCGTAGATGTAGTTCTCCACGTTCATCACCGCCTTTATCGGGTCGAAGACCCTATAGTAGACCACGGCGTCAACATCGACGGTGATGTTATCCTTAGTTATTATCTGCTGGTTCGGGACGTCGAAGGTCACCACCCTGAGGTCGACCTTCCTGAAGATGTCGGCCATGGGTATCCTGAAGAATATCCCAGGCCCCTTAGCCCCCACAAGCCTTCCAAGCCTGAAGATGACGGCCCTCTCATACTCCCTAACCACCCTTATCGAGGCTGAGAGGAGGCCCAAAACCACGATAGCCACCGCGATCATGCTTATCAATATGTTGACGGGTATAATCAATCCAGCTCATGGTAATCATTCCACCGTAAAATTTAAAGCATTCGATCAATAAGATTAAGAATGATTAATAAATTCTCGACATTACATTTTATAGGAAAATGAGAAAATAAAGATGATGATTAATATAAATGAATATGACGGATTAATTAGGAAAGCCATAGAGCTGGAGTTTAAACTTTTAATGGGGGAGGTTGAGGGAGGTAGCTGAGGAGGGAGTGGAGATGGTACCCCAAAGATGAGTTCATCGGGTTTTCGTCTAAGCAACGAGGACCGTTGAACCATCCACCTTTCAGTTTTGGATGCTTAGAATGAGGACCGATCTGAGGGAAATCGAACTCGCTCTCCGCTTATTTTGGAGGGGGCCCTTTCAGGTTATTAAGCCTTGGTTGAGGAAGTCAACTTTTCTATGAGTTCCTTTACCCTTCTCTCTATCTCGTCTCTTATCTTTCGAACCTCTTCTAGGGGTCTTCCTTTTGGGTCTTCTATGCCCCAGTCGATCACCTTATCTAGGAAAGTTGCTGGGCAGAAGTCTTCTGCCCCGCATCCCATGGTCACTATCACGTCGGCTTCCTCCACGGTTTTTATGTCTAGAGGTTTGGGCCTGTTTTGGGAGATGTCTATTCCCTTCTCCATCATGGCCTGTACCACGACGGGGTTCACCCTCTCGGCTGGCCTCGTGCCTCCACTATCGGCCTTGATAACCCCTCTGCCATAGTGGTTAGCGAAGGCCTCGGCCATCTGGCTCCTCCCAGCGTTCTCTACACAGACGAATAGGACCCTCTTCATCTCTGGGGTCTATTAGGCCTCAATGGTTTAAGAATTTTCCTGGCTACTTTTTTCTGATGGCCTCCAGCACCTCTTGGCTGAAGGCCTCCCGGTCTAGGAGGAAGCTGGTTATCGGGGTAGAGTTCACTATGAGCCAGTGGTTTCCCCTCTTCTTAGCCTCCTGCGGGTTCCTCCACGAGTCTATAAGCTCGACGGTGAGGCTCGGATCTATCTGGTTTAGGCTCTCCTTCACCCTCAGGGCGAAGGGGTAGGAGTACTCGCAGAGGGGGTTGTAGAGGGCTATGGCCCTATCTCTGTCCTCGGGCTGGGGGGTGTATGGCCTCCGGCATCTCGGCTGGTATGATGCGGTTATCTCCATATACATCTCCCCCTGCGCCTTCTTAAACCCCATGTGGCTGTAGAACTGTTCTAGGGGTATCCCCTCCCCCGTGTTGAAGGGGTTGGCCACTATGAACCTGCAGGGCCTTCCTCCCAGGCATCCGAGGCCTCTTGAAGATTCATGGATTAAACTCTTCACTAATAGCTTTCCGCATCCCTTCCCCCTGGCCTCTGGGAAGGGGTTGTATACGCAGTTGAGGAGCATCACCCCCTCCCTTGGGTTCTCTACGTATGGGATGGAGTCCTCGGGATAGAATAGGATCTGGGCCACGGGTTTTCCATCTAGGTATGCCAGCTTGGTTGTGGGTCCATATCTATCAAGCATCTCCAGCAGCCACCCCCTCTTGAGTTCCATTCCCTTCCGCTGGGTGGGGTCTTCCAGCTTCCTGTGGCTGCAGACCCTGAATACGTCTTCTAAGTTATCCTCATCAAGATCCCTGACCTCTATGTACATTCCACTATTTTCGCCCCCATTGCTTCAAGCCATGGTTTACATCCATATCCTATAAATAGATGTTGTATCATATTTATCAGCCAGTCTTGGGTTTAATTTCCGGTCTGGATGATGGAAATTGGCTGGAAGTTGGAACGGATCATTTGGGGAGAGGATGAGTTGAGGTGGGTGCTCTAAGGGGGTCTCCAAGTGGATTGGCTTAAGGGGTTCATGGACCTGATGGTTGGGCTCGAGAGGGCCCTTGCGGGTTATGGATACCTCGGGGCCTTCCTCATCTCCTTTCTGGGCAACCTCACCATCTTCATCCCCGTCCCCTTCGCCTTCTTCATAATAGCCCTCGGGGCCACTCATAACCCGTTCCTTGTGGGGGTTGCCTGCGGGCTGGGCTCCACCCTCGGGAAGCTCTTCGCATACCTTGTTGGTTGGGCTGGGAGGAGTTTCATAGATGAGAGGTATGGGAGCAGGCTTGAGTCTGCGAAGGCGCTGGTGAGGAGGTATGGGGCCATTATGGTCTTCCTCTTCGCCCTCCTCCCCCTCCCGGACGACCTAATAATGATCCCGATGGGGGTTCTTAGGTACAGCTTCACGAACTTCCTCTTGGCGACCCTAATAGGTAAACTAGTCATGGGCCTAATCCTAGCCTACTCCGGCCACTATGGGATCAGGTTAATCCACTTCCTCCAAGAGACCAGGGGTATCCTAGCCAGTGTGGGTACGGTCATCCTATTCATAGTCATAATGGTGATCCTGCTGAAGATAGACTGGGCTAGACTGCTCGATAGAGCGAACATGGAAGACACGACGATGAAAAAACCCAATGTCTAAAATGTCAACCAACATGTCAACCGCTAAATAACAATTGATAAAAATGAGTTAATGAAAGTCTTTTTCTTATCTAATAAAGATGGTCAAATTAAAGGCATGGTTTTTTGTTATTGGCTTTATATTTTTGTGAAGCTCTCAACCCTCTCAGCGTCTAGGCGTTTTATCAGCTCGATGACCAGCCTTATCGCGTTCTCCGTATCCCTGAGGCTCAGTAGGCCCACGTGGCTGTGGATGTGGCGGGTTGGGACGGTTATCACGGCCGTTGGGCATCCAGCCTTGTGGATGTGGATCCTCCCTGCGTCGGTTCCTCCCCCATACATCTGGCTGAGCTGTAGGGGTATCTGGGTCTGCCTGGCGACCTCGATTATGAACTCCTTGAATGCCTGGTTCGGGATCATGCTCCTGTCGAAGGTGACCAGGCCAGGGCCCCTCCCCATCTTCGTCGGTGCCTCATGGGCCTTTATTCCAGGCACATCCCCGGCGATATCCACCTCTACGACCACCGCCACGTCTGGGTCTACTACGTGGCTTATTGTTTGGGCCCCCCTCAGGCCTACCTCCTCCTGGACCGTGGCCGCGCCGTAGACGGTGTTCGGGTGGCTTATCCCCTTCTCCTTTAATCTCCTCATGGCCTCCATGATCACGAAGGCCCCTATCCTGTCGTCGAAGGCCTTCCCCATCGCCACCTTCCCATCGTGCAGCAGCTGGAATGGGCTCCATGGGACGACGGGGTCTCCTATCTTCACCCCGGTAGCCTCAGCCTCCTCTCTCGATGTGGCCCCTATGTCTATGAACATGTCCTTCATCTCCACCACCTTCTTCCTCTCCTCCTCTGGGAGGATGTGGGGGGGCTTTGCGGCTATCGTTCCGTGGATATCCCCCTTGTTTGTTCGGATCACCACCCTCTGCCCGAGGAGGACCTGGCTCCACCAGCCCCCGAGGGGGTTGAAGGTCAGAAACCCCTCATCGGTTATGGAGGAGACTATGAAGCCCACCTCATCCACATGCCCGGCCAGGAGGACCCTAGGCCTCTCCGAGCTTCCCTTGGAGACGAAGGTGACAGAGCCGAGCTTGTCCGAGACCACCTCGTCCGAGTAGGGCTCCATGTAACTCTTCACAATGGCTGTGACCTCCCTCTCAAACCCCGAGGGGCCGAAGGCCTCCATCAGCCTCCTCATAAGGTCGAGGGACTTCTCATCCAGCATGGCCATCCAGTATGGTTGGAGGCGGCGGCATTTAGATTTATCCATTTTTATGACTAGTCTAGGACCTTCCTGGCTGTTGTTATGTATCCTGAGTGGCCTATCATCAGAGTCTCCGGGCGTGTTCGGTTCTCCTCGACGTTTATCCTCCTCATTATGAGCTCCACAGTCTCCACCTCGACGAAGGGCTGCTTCCTTAGGGAGGAGGCCGTCTTCATCACCTGCTCTATCGTTGGGCTGAAGGATGCGAAGACCCCTCCCCCCTTTAGGGCCCTGTGGGCTATTGGGACCACGAGCCATGGCGTCGCCATGTCCAGCACGACAGCATCCAACTCCTCCTCATCGATCCTCTCGGTGATATCCCCTATCTTCAGCTCCACGTATGATCTCAGGCCAGCCCTCTCGATGTTTCCGGCTGCCACCCTCTGGAGCTCTGGCCTCACATCGTAGCTGTAGACCCTCCCATCGGGTTTAACAGCGTTAGCTAGGGCGCATGTTAGGGCTCCGCTCCCCGTCCCGGCCTCCACAACCCTGCACCCGGGGCCTATCCCGATCTTCACGAGCAGGTAGCCGATATCCTTCGGGTATAGGATCTGGGTCCTCCTGGCTGATTTATGGATCCGATCCCTTATCAGTGGCTTCAAGGCGTAAAACTTGATCCCTAGGCTGCTCTTTATGGATGATCCGTAGGGCTTGCCTATGAGTTCACCGAGGTTCAAGTACCCCTTATGGGTGTGGAACAGCCTCTCCGGCTCAACCCTTACCAGGTAGGTCCTCCTCCCGTCCAGGTATAGTAGAACCTCTCCTCCGTCCTCGATTATCTCCATCCATCAGGATCTAACGCCATTCAACATAAAATTTTTTACAGATTTATGGTAACCAGAAAGGGCCATTTCCATATCTCAAATATCTCAAATTTTAATATGATTACCAGGATATCCAGATCAGCTCCACATCCTCCTCAGCAGCAATTTGATGGGTGCAGTCTTTTGGTATATGGATCGCCATTTTGGGCTCTATTTCAAACTCTTCTTCGTGTACCTTTACCCTTCCCTTAAGGACTATGAACATCTGGGGCCATGGGTCTGTTTCTCCCTCCCTCTTCAGGGTTTCTCCAGCCTTCACCAAGTACCAGCTCGACCTCAACCCGTTCCAGTAAACTAATGGGATCGGGTGGGCTCCATGGGCCTCCCCAGCGGGCTCCTCAAACATCCTCCTCACCTTTATCTTCCCGGCTTTCTCTGGGGGCGAAGAGATAGGTCAGTAATGCTTTGCTAGATTCTATGACCTCTGGCTTGTTTATCTTGAGCCCCACGGGGCGTGCCTCAGCCCCCAGCGCTCTTGCGGCCGGTGTGAAGTTCTCAGTTTTGCCAAGTACCTGAGGTACTCGCTAAAATGTATTATTAATCAACTTTTTCAGAAAAATTTAAATATTATGAAATCGCAACTTATTCCGGTCGAGCGTTGAGCATTGAAATGAAATGTTGTGGAGTTGAGGCGGTGGTTACGGTGGACTCGAAGGGTCAGGTGGTTCTTCCAAAAGATGTAAGGGAGAAAATTAAGCTAAAGCCTAATGATAAACTAGCCATCATAAGTTTTGGTCGTGAAAATGAGACACGTTGCCTTATTTTGGTGAAAGCTGAAAATCTTGGAAGTTCGATTAAAAGTTTTCTAGGTCCTATTATTAGAGAAGTTTTAGCTTAAGGGAGAATATGCTATGGATGAAATTAAAATAAAAGAAAAAGTGAGAAAATATTATGCCCAAATAGCAAAAAAGCAAAGAAGTTGCTGCTCAATCTCATGTCGTCAAAATCCTGTTGATAGAGAAAAAGGGTATGAGAAGCTAGGGTATGCAGAGGAAGAATTAAAATCTCTTCCCGAGGATGTTTTTAGTCTGGGCTGTGGAAAAGTTGAATTGGTCTCCATAAAAGAGGGAGGGACCGTCCTTGACCTGGGCTCAGGAAGCGGCTTTGACTGCTTTTTAGCCTCAAAAAGGGTTGGTGAGGATGGAAAAATTATAGGTGTAGATATGGCTCCTGAAATGATTAATAGAGCCAGGGAGGCTGCTAGAAAAGGCAATTATAAGAACATGGATTTTATACTTGGAGACATAGAAAAACTTCCAGTTGCAGATAATTCTGTTGACGTCGTGATTTCAAACTGTGTAATTAATCTATCCCCAAATAAAAAGAGAGTGTTTGATGAAGCCTTTAGAGTTATAAAATCATGTGGGAGATTAATGATTTCTGATATTGTGTTATTAAGTGAACTACCTAAGGTAATAAGAGAAAGTGAGTTGGCATATGTTGGATGTATTTCTGGAGCAGCATTAAAAGAAGAATATCTTGAAATGATCAAAAGCTCAGGTTTTAAAGATATAGAAGTGGTTGAAGAGATACAATTCTCAATAAATTCCTTAGTCGATGAGCTATATGTAAAAGAATATGAAGGATCGACTGTAAGCATAAAAATTTATGGGATCAAACCATAAAATTGGAGTGGTGTTAAAGGTTATGTCTTTTAAAAGCTATATTCAGAATTTGCAGCTTGAACAGCTTTTCAGGAAGTTAGATGCTCCTGATCCCAAATTGTTGGCAAATGAAGTTAAATACTTTACGATAACTGAAGCCGAGGAGAGAGACAAAATTGTCCTTGGCTATTTTGGAGAAGATAGGATAAATCAAATAGTTAACACTATTTATGAGTTTTTGCTTTCACCGCCAAGGCTTTCAGCAAATGCGAAGGTTTTGGATGTCGGCGCAGGCACAGGCCTATTCACATTAAAACTATACGATAAGGTTCGTCAGATACTGCCAGAGGTTCGTTTTTACGCTATGGACGCAACTCCAGCTATGCTTGTATCATTAGAAAAGAAGGGTGCTGAAGTTATCCCATTCGTTGGGATAGCGGAAAATATTTTGGGTAGCATAAATGAAGCAAGAAAATACTTTAATATTCCAAAAAAATTCGATGTAGTGCTTTCAATACTGATGCTTCATCACTGCGTCGATCCAGAAAGAGTCTTCGGAAGCATTAAAGAAATTCTGAAAAGAAGGGGCAAAGCTATAGTTATTGATCTTTTAAAACATGATTTTGAAGAGTTTAAAACGGAGCTGGGAGATATCCACTTGGGCTTTGATTCAGAGAGCGTTTACGAGATGGCTCAAAGGTATTTTTCAAGGGTAAAAATTGAGAAGAT
>JAGTQJ010000034.1:12868-13116 GCA_018396515.1 Candidatus Bathyarchaeota archaeon
CAGGACGCGCCGCTGAAATATTCGCAACTTTTTTGGATAATCAATAGGTAACCTTCATTAAACATCGCTTCAATGAAATAATATAATTGATAAAAATATTCGAAGAAAAAGAGATACAATTTTCATGTACCTTTTTCCTACACCATTTTTGATATTTACTCTTTCATTTGTCAAGGTTTCATCTGATTAGAAAAACATTTTTCCTACTGAAAGTTCAATTTATATCTGGTGTCTTGAGTGAATCAGCT
>JAGTQJ010000032.1:0-390 GCA_018396515.1 Candidatus Bathyarchaeota archaeon
GCTTAATTTATTCTGTAACTATTTCTACGTCAGCTCTAGGAATTATAACTTTTTTTCCATCTTCTAATTCTACTTCCACCACTCTTACAAATGACTCTGTTTCTATCTTCATCAACTCCACTGGGAGCCGAATAACTCTTCCCAGTTTTCCGAAATATGGGAACCTTATTATCCTGATGATGCTTCCAGCTTTCATTTTTCCTTCTTCAATATCTTCATCCTCGATTTTCATTTTTACACTTAAATCTTTAGGTATTATTATTTCTGGTCTTAGTACTCCTGCTCTGACCTGTGTTGCTCCATTTATAGCCGCGATTTCCCCTTCATTATCCTTTAATATTTTAAATGCCTTATCTGATATTGGAAGTTTTCCAAATCCCTCTGTTAGTA
>JAGTQJ010000032.1:399-13343 GCA_018396515.1 Candidatus Bathyarchaeota archaeon
ATCCCAATTCTTCCCTTCCAGTTATGGCTACTCCCATTCTAGTACCTATTAGCTTTTCAAGATCTTCAATATTAGCTCCACCTGTTATTATCCCCTTAACACCTATCTTCCTAGCCTTCTCTAAAGCGTCTAGGTTTACAAATGATCCTCCTACTATTATTTTCCCATGATCACCTTCGAAGATGTTATCCGGAGTAAGTATATCTTCTGGATTTGAGACAGCTACCCTGAGTTCTCCGAATCTCTCACCTGAAAATCCTATGATCCCCTGTACATAGGCGGCCCATGTACCAACCACGGCAGCCTCTTGGGGTATAACCTCATCTATTTTTCCCTTAACATAAGCAGCAACTTCAACTGGTTTTTGAGGTTCTCTTATTGTGATGTTTCCTGTTATTTCATTTATATCCTCCACATATCCATCTATAGGTGACAATACGGTCTTATTTATTAAACCAAATGCTGCTCTTAACCTTGCTATAATCTCTCCTTTCTTCACAGGATCACCCTTCTTCTTAAGAAGATATCGAGGCACCTCTTCCGTGTCAACATCTAGTAGTTCAGCCACCTTCAGTATCTGGGGCATACCCTCCAGATAGCATCTCGCCACAATAGTATCAAACTCAACACGATCTCCTACTTTAACCAATATCTGACCTTTAACCGGAAGACTTCTGAGCTTCCTCACATAGGTAAGAGGTGTGACCCTTAATCCAGGGGTATATGCAAAGCTCTCTTCTGAGATGCTCATAAACCCTTTCTCCATTCTTCAATTTTACTTTCTGGATACAAATTTATAGAGTCATACCAACTTATTAAAAGCTTCTTTCTTTCTTTTTCATCTTCGGGGAGATATATTGGTCTTCCCCTTCCATCGAATATGACACCGACTACTCCTCCACTGATAGTCCTCTCAATCGATTTTCCGAAGCCATTTCCAAAGTCAAAATTGCTCGATGGATTAACTCTAATTTTAACATTTATTTCTTTTGGGATAGGTTCTCTTATTATCTGTCCGAATGATAGGTCTAGTGTCTTTTTTTTATCCTCCCATTCTAATTCTATTGTTGCTACCTTCGCACCTATCTTATCTGTTCCTACACCAGCCACAACTGTTCCCATGTAGACTAGGCACTCCTTCTCGAATATATCCAGGGCTATCTCTTTTTGGATTGTTGAGAGGACCCCGAGGTGGGGCATCATGAAGACGCTGTCCTGGAGGAGGGAGGTGAATCCCCTCGGCTGGAATGCGTCTGTGAGTATCATCATAGATTGATTTCTTCTCGGTGCCCTAGATAGGAGTCCCCCCGTTCCTATTATATGGCTCACATTAAACATCTCTATATATGTGTCCTCAGGTTTAACCTCTTCGAAGATGTCCGATATGGTCCTCTCCTTCTTAACCCCCTTCAACTCCCTTGCCAAGTATTTGTGATGGTTGAACCCCAGCCTTATAGCCTCCCTGGCTAGGGAATGTTCGATCACCAGATCTTCCACCGTTATAGGGATTGTTGTGGGCCGTATCATCTTGTTATAGACAACCTCCATTAGGTCTTTAACATCCATCTCGAATGGAATCCATCTCAGGACGTTCTCCGCACCTGCCTCTTTAAAGACATTTCCGACGCTGTAGCTCATCCCCAGATTGGCGCTGACCGTTCGTAAGAACCTGCCCTCGAAGTTCGAGTATATGTTGGTTGTCGCCCCTCCCAACCCGACTCCTATCACGTTCACCCTCTTCATCTCGGAGAAGGTTCTGATCATCATCCCCTCACCAGCGGGTGTAGGCATAATGGAGGTAGATACGAGCTTCTTCAGCTTGTCATATCCAGGTGCATGGGCCATGACATGCTCCATGAAGAGATACAGTATAGCATTTCTAGCCTGCTCCACCTCCTCGACCTCTATCTTTGGGCGGAGATTGTCGGTTATTATGACTTCGAAGTCGTTCTTGAGCATCTTCTTAACATCTTCTCTCACGGCGACATTGCCCGCATAGACGACGGGTAGGCGATATTCAGCTCCTAGCCTTGGCCTTGGCCTCGCCTTTGAGAGCAGCTCAGTCATCTCCAGAACATGAGTCTTATCTCCCCAATCCGTCCCCCCGGCCAGGAGGACGATATCCGGCCTCAGAAACCTAAGGGTCTCTATCTTATAGTAGTCATCCCTTCCATCGTCGACAGACAACACATCCATGACTATAGCCCCCGCTCCGAGGGCGGCCCTCTGGGCGCTTTCCGCGGTTATGGATTTGACAACCCCCTGGACAAGCATCTGGAGCCCTCCCCCAGCGCTACTCGTGGAGACATAGATGTCCACCCCGACTTTATCCCCCTTGTATGGCATTAGGATGGAGAGCTCCTCCTTGGCGTTATCCATGATCATGTGGCCTGTTAGCTCCTCGACCTCCCTAATGGCGTTTCTAACGCCCATGGTGACATCCTCCACGGGCTTCTCGACCGTTGTGGGGGCCTCTCCACTAGCTATGAACCTCCACCGCCCATCTACCTTACCGAAGAACCTGGCCTTCGTAGTGGTGCTTCCCACATCAGTCGCAAGTATGTAGCTCGGCTCCATCTCATTCAGCTCTCTAACCCGGAGAAATAATATAAAAACAATATGTCTCATGGTTTCTGAACCTCATCGAATACTGGGCTTTGGCAACTCAAACCTCGATGTGGTGACAAGATTTATGCCTTAAAACTCGAGGATACCCAACATCTTAACAACCCCTCCGGAATCAGTCGATCTCTCAAACACGCAAGGCAAGATTCATGAGATCCGATCCCAGACCGCGACAAAAATATTTATAGTACAATCCATTTTATAAATGGAAAAATGTTATTGAACTATCTCCCTGTTGAGCAGGTGATAAACCCTGCAGCTGGTACGGTTTCCCTGGCTATTCTAATCTTCCTGTCGCTCTCAGGATACTACTACATGAAGCTTGCCGAGAAGGGTAGAACCTTCCCGGTTAGGAAGATCAGGGCCTTCGAGGCTATAGAAGAGGCCGTTGCCAGGTCTGTTGAGATGGGGAGACCAGTGCACTACACCATCGGCTATGGGAGCATCAGGACGGCTCACGCCCCCCAGTACACCGCAGGTCTTGGGGTTTTAACCCATGTGGCTAGGCTCGCAGGGAAGTATGGGGCAAGGCTGATAGTGACCCATGGGGTGCCAGAGGCCATAGCCTCCATTGATGAGATAGTCAGAGATGGGTACTTCTCCGAGGGTAGGCCCGAGCTCTATAACCCCGTGGATAACGCGAGATATCTCACCGATGTCCAGTTCGCCTACGCCTCATCTGCCCAAGCCGTCATTATAAGGGAGAATGCGGGTGCGAACATAGTTATCGGCCCCTTCTGGGCCGAGTCTCTGATACTGGCCGAGGCGGGGACTATGGTCGGGGCATTCCAGATAGGTGGAACCGCCAGGGATGTGCAGATCCCATTCTTCGTACTGGTCTGTGACTATGCCTTCATAGGGGAGGAGATCTTCGCCGCGGGAGCAATGGCCTCCGGTGACATCCCCACTCTTGCAAGCATTAGGGGGCAGGATGTGGGTAAGCTGCTCTCCATCATACTCATCGTGCTCGGGTTGATACTCCTTCCACTCGGGGTGAAGCTTGCCACATACCTCATGTGGTGATAGAAATGAGCGTGGTTTGGAGGCGTACAATTCCGCAGCTCCTCGTGGCCATCATACTTGTTGTTATGACGGCCCTTTACTTCCTGTATATAGACAAGACGACCAAGGCGACCCTAAACTACTGGGATGGGCTTCTGATCAACTATTCGATAGTAATAGCTGCTATGGCTGCCATCGTTGGAGGGGTTGACCTGGCAAGGTATCACGTGAGCCTGATTATGAAGAGGGAGAGGGAGCAGATCCCCTTCAGCTTGATAACCATAATACTAGAGGTTGTCTGTGTGATCTTCGCTTTCTATGCACTCGCCACAGGGGTTCCCATCCTCACCCAACCCCAGTTCTCCTGGATATATCTGAACCTTCAGGTACCAACGAGTTCGGCCATGTACTCTATCTTGGTATTTTATGTTGCTTCGGCTGCCTACAGAACCTTTAGGGCTAGAAATCCTCCAGCCCTTCTCCTACTCATAGTAGGTGTCATAGTGATGCTCGGGAACACCAGCTTAGGATTTGCAATATGGCCTGGGTTCACACCTCTGAAGGACTGGATAATGACGGTTCCAAATGCAGCCGGCTATAGGCCAATAGTCATAGGAGTAGGCTTGGGAACCATCATCCTAGGCCTGAGGCTAATCCTAAGGAAAGAGGTGACCTGGATGGGGAGGAGGGACTAAGATGGGGATCTCACTGAAGAGGCTTGACACCATTATAGGTACTAGACAACTGCTATATACGCTACTCATAATCTTCACTTTAATACCGATGTTCTTTCCTCTTAGGCTTCCAATCAGCATATCAGCAAGGACTAAGAAAGTATACAGCTACATAGATAATTTAAAGCCAGGTTCCTATATATTCATAGATTTTGACTATGACCCCGCCGGTAGAGGAGAGATCGAGCCGCAGGCCGTAGCGACGATGAAGCACCTATTCGATAAGAATTGTAAGTTAGTAATAGCATCCCTGGGTACAACAGGGCCAGTTATGTTCGAGATAATGAGAAAGACAAATCCGGACATATTCGCTGGGAAGGAGTATGGAAAGGACTGGGTTAATATCGGATACGTGGCGGGAGGGGAGTCGGCGGCAGCTGGTCTGGCTAGGAGCATCTCAGGCACAGTAGCCGCGGATGCCTACGGCAACCCCATCGGGAACCTACCTCTCATCAAGGAAGCAGACAAGGCCGAGCAGTTCGCCCTAGCAATAGTTTACACCACCGGGACTGATACCCTTTACTACTTCGTAAGACAGTGGTTCACCCCCTACAAGGTCCCTCTAATAATGGGGATCTTGGGGGTAATGGGCCCTGCTGCGGAGCCCTTCGTGGCGGCTGGCCAGGCCGTTGAGCTGCTGGTTGGCCAGGTTGCGGGGGCTGAGTACGAGGTTCTAGTAGGAAGACCGGGGATAGGCCTGGGAGCTATGGACGCACAGAGCACAAGCCACGCCATAATATTGATCTTCATTATACTTGGAAACATAATGTTTTGGAGCGTTAGGTTGAGGGGTGAGAAGAGGTGATCGAGGCAATTCAAATATGGCTATCTGCAGCCCTAGTGATATGGATATGGAGCTTCGTATACAAGGACAACTACCTATACAGGCTAGCTCAGCACATCTTCTTGGGAGCTGCTGCTGGATACTCCATAGGGATCTCCCTGGACAGCCTGAACAAGACCGCCCTGGTTCCTTTAGCGAAGTCTCCCACAACAAATATGCACCTGATAATCCCTATCATAATCGGGCTGCTCTTCTTCTTCAAGTACTCTAGGAGATACTACTGGGTGGCCCGCTACGGCGTAGGAATAGCACTGGCCGTAGGAACAGCCCTCGCCTTCAGGACGGCCCCCATGGCGAACATAATAAGACAGGTGAACGCGGTCCTCCTCCCTCTCTGGACCCCTGACCCGGTCAAAACCCTAAACAACTGGATTCATGTAGTTATAACCCTAAGCGCCCTAGTATACTTCATATTCACAGTGACGCCGAGAGTGGTTGAGGGTAGGCCCACCATAACATACAGGGTCTATGACGCCGTTTTGAGGATAGGCATCTACGGCATGATGGTGGCCTTCGGCGCCACACTGGCCAACACGATAATGACGAGGCTAGCCTTCTTCATATCCATGAACATACAATACCTCCAACCTTATCCACTCGAGTCATTATCTGCCATAATCCTAGTTGCTATAGCTATACTCTTTGCCATGCGCCGCGCAAGAGCAGGGTGAGAATTTAGTTCCCTTTTTTTATTGTATCCAAAAAGGATCTTTATCCTTAATAATTCTTAGGCTTCTTCAAGCGCCTAAAAATTTATTTTTAAGGGGCGAGATCTGTTTCTTGAAGGTTTTTGGATGGAGGAGAATAATGCAACCGATGTATGGCTCTCTTCAATAGCAGAAAAATTGGTCAACCTTAATCTGGACTCGGTGGCCGTCTTCTTCCTCGAGACCTTTGGGCCTATGAGCAATGTCTGGAGCCAGCTTGGTAGGCTCCACCTACAGCCTTTATTGATCCTCCTAGGTCCTTCCGGAGAGAGGCTGATGAGCTTCCTGGAGAAGCCGGAGAACCTGGAGAGGTTTTTGAAGAAGATAGAGGAGGCGAGGGAGAGAAAAACTAGGAGGCCGTGGATGGGTGGCCTATTTAGAAGGTTATTTGGATCTTGACCCTCATCTAAGGGATGGATAACCCTCATAACTTTACCATTCCAGGCAGAAAACCAAGCTTCAAACTCAAAATAATATAGATATCGAGAATTCCTCGAGTAAAAGATCCCATTCTCTAAAAATTTTTAGACCATGGTTAAAATACTAATACGATCCGAAGCATGTTGAGAGTCAGGAGTCCAAACATCACCGATTACATGGCAGGGGCACTTCTAGCCAATGGGCCTGTATGGATGTGGATGATGGCCATAGGTTATTTCTCGGACTTGTTTTCAGCCCTCCCACCGGCTCTGCTTGGGGGGCTATCCCTCACCATCTATCTGGCTGGAGGAAGCTTGGCATCCTACCTTGTCTGTAATAGGGCCGAGAGGGGTCTTCTCCTAGCAGCTTTGAAGCTGGTAGCAGCGGAATGGGCCTTCTACATCATGATGATGATATCTACCATTCCAGAGCCCTCCCTAGGCCAAGCCTCCCCACTCCTCCTCTGCTTCATTATAGGAGGCCTTATAGGGGCCTACCTCTCGGCGAGGAGGAGGCTCAGGAGGCCGAGCGGAGATTAAGCCTCAATATTTAAATCGGAAAGATACCACAGCCATATTGAGGCCATTTGTACTGGGATGTTGAGGTCTCTCCCGAGGAGGAGGAGGAGATCATTAGGAAGGCCGCCGATCTGATCCACAGGTATGGGATGGATGTGGCCGCCATCCTCTTCATAGAGAGCATAAAACCCCTCACCTACATTGGGGGCCAGATGGGGCGATTCTTCCTGTCTCCCTTCCTCCCAGCCTTCGGGGAGAGGATAGGGAGAGGGGGAGAGAAGTTCTTCACAGTCTTCGAGAAGAGGGAGAACGTGGAGAAGCTCCTAAGACTGCTGGAGGAGAAGGCAAAAGAGGAGGAGAAGCCGAAGGAGGAGAGGAGACTCGAGACCCAGGTAGAAAAAAAGAGAGGTTGGAGGAGGTTCCTCCCCTTCTGAAGCTTCTAACCTATATCCCTAGCTCTGAATAATCTTGGATTCGGTCATGGGTTGTTAAAAGGCTTGGCCGATCTCATTTCTGAAGTCCAAAACCGGGAACCATGCGAATTTTTTTAAAGGTGGCCATCCCGTGAGTTACATGGAAAGGCATGTTAGGAGGTTACATGGGAAAGCTTCTGAAGGTTGATCTCTCGAGGGAAAAAGTGTTTGAGGAAAGCCTCTTCGACGTTTTTCCGCCCACCGTCCTGAGGAGGTATGTCGGCTGCTTTGGCCTCGGCTTAAGGCTGCTGTATGATGAGCTCCCTCTCGGTGTCCATCCCACCGACCCTGAGAATCCCCTGATCTTCATGACCGGCCCTCTCACAGGCATACCTGAGGTGCCCTCCTCCAACAATACAACCATCACCACCCTGAACGCCGATACAGGGTTTACCGTCGGCCGCTCCCACTCCCATGGCTTCTGGGGCCCAAACCTCAAATTCGCGGGCTATGACGGGGTGGTGATAGAGGGGGCCTCGGAGAGGCCCGTCTACCTCTGGATACATGATGGTGGAGCTGAGATCAGGGATGCGGGGAGGTTCTGGGGTAAGGACACCCATGAGACGGAGGACCTGATCAAGGGGGATGTGGGGGAGCCGAGGGCGAGCGTCGCGGCCATAGGGCCAGCGGGCGAGAACCTGTGCGCAGGTGCCCTTATCGAGAACGATAAACATCACTCCTTCTCCCACTCGGGTGTGGGCACGGTGATGGGATCCAAGAGGCTGAAGGCGATAGCGGTGTATGGAACAGGGAAGGTCCCTGTGGTCGATGGAGAGAAGCTCAGGGAGGCTGCTGATAGGTGGAGGGAGAACCTCTTCAAGAGCGATGTCGCGAGGGGGCTGGCTAAGGGAGGGATCCCGAGGGACGAGTATAGTTATGCGAAGGGTATGTCGATAACCTCGGCCAAGAACTTCCTAGAGGTCAGCCCACCAGAGTGGGGAGTTGGAATGTCGAAGCACAGGATAACTCCAAAGGCCTGCTACGCCTGCCCCATCGCCTGCAGCTACGAGGTGGAGGTCACATCAGGCCCGTACAAGGGATATGTCGCAACCCCAGCGGGAGGTGGAGAGAACTTGGAGGGTGCGGCCTCCATCTCCGGGGTCTATGAGAGCGGGGCCGTCTTCTACCTCATCGACCAATGCGATAGACTGGGATTCGAGTCAAGCACTATAGGGTGCACCATAGCCCTAGCGATCGAATGCTACGAGAAGGGCCTACTCACGAAGGAGGATACAGAAGGTATCGAGCTAAGGTGGGGAGACGATAAGCTGGTCGAGAAAATGCTGAGGATGGCGGCAAGGAAGGAGGGGAAGCTGGGCAAACTCCTATCCCTAGGACCAAAGAGAGCCGCTGAACTCATCGGGGGAGATGCCCCGAAATTCGCGATCCACATAAAGGGGACCGGGATGAACCTCCACGACTGGAGAGCTACCATGGGCATAATGCTGGGGCAGTTCGTTGGAGGGGGATCCGGATGGCCGGCACCCGCGGCTGATGCCTGGGCGACAGAGCCAGACGTCGGCTTTCCCGAATACCAGGATCCGATAAATCCCAGGATAAAGCCCGAGGCTGTGGCGAAAACATGGCCAAAGAAGTATTGGGATGACTGCAATGGGACATGCTGGTTCGCCACATGGGGCGTACCCGGCGTCCTCACCTACTCAACTGAAGCAGTTTCAGCTGTAACGGGCTGGGACTTCACACCTCAGGAAGCGCTCACCGTTGGTGAAAGGGTTGTAAACCTTGAGCGGGCATTTAACATTAGACGCGGGCTCACACCAGCTGACGATTATGAGGTCTCTCCACGAATGGTTGAGGACCCGCCGAGTGGCAAGGCGAAGGGCAAGCCCATGGCCCCCTATGTCAAGGGGATGGTGATGGAAGTCTATCGACTAATGGGATGGGATGAAAAAACCGGCAAGCCATGGAGAAGCACGCTGGAAAGGTTAGGCCTAGAGGAGGTTATAAAGGACATCTGGAGCTAGGATAGAGAGACCCCTAGGGGTCTCCAGAACCCCCCTTCTTTTCCCCCTTTCTTTTTTATTCCCGGCATGGAATGGATGGGACTAGAGACCCATAGGCTGGGCCTTGAGGAGATGAGGCCCAAGGCCATGAGGTGGATCGAGAGAACAGCAGAATCGAACCGTTTACCATTTATAATTAAGTGAGAGCGTGAAGCCTCCTTCATGCTAAGAATAGATTTATTTGAGATAGATCTCCCATAAGAGTGAGATCTGAGTGGTATCCTGATGAAGGAGGAGATCGACGAGTTTATAGAGATGATAGGGGATGAGGGGCTCAGGGGGATGGTGAGGCACCTCCTCCAAGAGCCGGAAATAGAGCTCGCGGGGGAGAGGCTAAGCCTAGATGAGGCCCCGGCGGGCTCCAAGGTGCACCACCCATACAGCGGCGGACTACTGGAGCATACCCTCGCCGTCGCCAGGCTGGCGAAGACCCTTAGCGAGATCGTCGAGCAGATCTACGGATGCGAGGTCAATAGAGACCTAGTCCTAGCAGGAGCCCTGCTCCACGACGCCATGAAGCGATATGTATATACTCCAGGGGAGAAGGGAGGTTTCGGATCATCCCCCCTCGGGGAGCGGATAGACCACCTAACCCTCCTCGTCGCCGAGATGTATAGGTTGGGATCCCCCTTAGACCTCATCCACATCGTGGCATCCCACCATGGGGATGCGAGCCCAATAAGTCCGAGAACCATAGAGGCGCTCATAGTCAGCATTGCAGACTACGCAGACTCAGAACTGAACAGGAAGGCCCAGAGAGCCGCTGAGTACATTCTAGAAAATGCTGGGGAGAGCCTCAAGCCCAACTCCTCAAAGGAGGCCTTCAGGATCCTGAAGGCTAAGGCTGAGGAGGGCATCGAGGGGGTCCTCAGGCTTCTACACGGAGAAGCCTAAAAAGGAAGATCTCATCTCCCTATTTCAGAGAGCCGCGGTGCCAGAGTGGTCATTGGGCTGGTCTCGAAAACCAGTGGCCTCGAGCCTCAAGGGTTCAAATCCCTTCCGCGGCGCCACAAACCCGCGGCACCTCCACCTTTACTAGGATATGGGAAGAGATGAGATTGAAAAGATTGAGGATGGGAGGGCAGTCCACTCCACGCCTTAAGGAGGGTTCATCAAGGCTCGACATCGAGTGTTAAGGATGATCCATTAGTAGGAAGTCCGGCTGAATAAGCATAAAGTTCATCGCGAGGGGGAACCCATGATCATCCTCTTCCTCATCCTTCCCCCTTTCACCCTGCACCCTCCATAGGGACGGATGGCCTCAGCTATCACATTCTATCATCCTCTTCCGGATAAGCCGCGCGCTAATATGAAACATCAAAACATCTGGTATCGCCATGACCCCGATTGAAACTTCCATGGATGAGGCCTTCGGGGTTCTCGGTTTTCCCAACCCTTAGGGTTTCATAATACCGAGTTTGAGTTGTGTCAAGCCAGTCCTAGTATGAAGGCCAGCTCTATGCTCCGCCCTGATATGTTCATAGCTCCGTTATGGTCTGCCTCAGCATCTTTAATAGACTATATTATGAGGTTTTTAGTTTGGAAATTGTTTTAAGTTGGCTCTTGTAGTTTTTTTCGGTGATTATTTGACTGTCAAGATTGAGCTTATTGGTTTGAGCAGTATTCCGGAGGTTAGAGCGGGTGATGATGTTGGGGGGCTCATTTATGAGGCTGCTCAGAGGGAGGGTGTTGGAATTAGAGATGGGGATATTATTGTTGTCACCCATAAGATTGTCAGTAAGGCTAACGGCCTCATCGTGGATCTAAGCTCGGTTACTCCAAGTGAGCGGGCGAGGGAGATAGGGGAGATGACCGGTAAGGATCCCAGATTTGTTGAGGTGATCTTGCGTGAGGCTAAGAGGATATTGTATGTTAGACCCCCATTCATTATCACCGAGACCCATTTTGGCCATGTCTGCCTGAATACCGGCGTGGATAGGTCTAATGTCGCTGGCAGCGAGGAGATCTGCGCTCTGCTCCCGAGGGATCCGGATGAGGAGGCTAAGAAGATCAGAGAGAGGCTTGTTGAGCTGTGCGGAGTCGAGAAGATCGCCGTTGTCATCAGCGATACCTATAGCAGACCCCATAGATATGCCCAGATAGATATGGCTATAGGGATATCTGGATTGAATCCGGTGGTGAACTATAGGGGAAAGACCGACTCCTATGGTTATAGGTTGAAGTTCAAGATGCAGGCGGTGGGGGATGAGCTCGCAGCCGCAGCCGAACTGGCCATAGGCCAAACCGTGGAACGTGTACCCGTGGTTATAATCAGGGGTTATGGCTGGGAACTCGATGAGGAGGCCTCAGCTAAGCAGATGAGCCTAATAAAGTTGGGATATAAATGTATATTTGAGTGTGTTCCTATCATACCAGAGAGGCCGGGCATCTCTAAAAGCTCTGGTCTGGATGAGTGTGGAGGAGGATGACTGCTAACCGCTTCGCTTCAGGGCATCAGATGTCGAAGACCACCCTCACCCTCCAGCCATCTTTTTCCCCTTCTATATTCATCCCGTGGTAGGTCACGGCTTTTACGACGACCCCGGACCTATGCCTCGCGGGGTCGAACCTCTCACCCCTACAAGTGGCCTTGAGGCTGAGGGCTTCTGGATCCATTTTAACCTCGACCTCTGAGAAGACGAGAAGCTCCACATCGTGGATGTAGAGGAGCTCGCTCAAGAAGTCGAAGAGGAGGCCCTCTAGATCCTCTCCGCTCATCTCGAGGACCTTCACCTCCCTAGGCTCTATTGCCTCGAGGGGTGTCATCGCGTTGAAGGCTGCTAGGGCGGCGTTTGCGAAGGCCTCTTCTAGGGTGGAGCCGTAGGCCTCTATGGTCAGGTCTGCTGGGGGGCCATCGTCGGGATATCTGAACCTCGCCATGGCTTCACTCCCACTCTATGGTGGATGGGGGCTTATGAGTTATATCGTAGACCACCCTTGTGACCTTTGGGATCTCGTTTGTGATCCGGGTGGAGATCCTCTCGAGGAGTTCCCATCGGGCCTTATGGAACCTCGCCGTCATCCCGTCCACGCTCTCCACTAGGCGAATGGCAAGAACCCAGCCATATGCCCTTTTATCCCCTCTCACCCCTGTGCTCATGGTGTCCGTTAGGACGGTGAAGTACTGCCAGAGGCCTCTCCCGACGCCTGAGGCCTCCACCTCCTCCTGGAGTATGGAGTCGGCCTTCCTCAATATCTCCAACTTCTCCTCATTTACCTCTCCCAAGATCCTGACCCCGAGGCCTGGGCCTGGGAAGGGCTGCCTCGAGACGATCTGGTCGGGGAGGCCAAGCCTAGAGCCGAGGATCCTCACCTCATCCTTGTAGAGGTTCCTCAGGGGCTCTATGACGCCTTTGAACTCCATCTTCAGGGGCAGGCCCCCCACATATGATGGGTCTTTATCTTGTCTGAGTGGCGCCTGAAACCCGACTCTATCCTGTCCGGGTAGATGGTCCTCTGGATGAGGTACTCGGCCCCACTCCTTTTAGCCTCCTCCTCAAAGACCCTTATGAACTCCTCCCCTACGATCCTCCTCTTCTCCTCGGGGTCCACAACTCCCCTGAGCCTCTCTAGGAACCTGTTCCGAGCTTCGACCAC
>JAGTQJ010000033.1:0-2457 GCA_018396515.1 Candidatus Bathyarchaeota archaeon
TCTGGGGTAAAACGGGAGAGGAGACGATAAAGATACTGAACAGGGAGATCTCAGGGGAGCTGGAGAGGAGGAAACCGAATGTCGGCCTTTACAAGGAGCCCGGCATCATATACATAGGCCCAGCAGGGGAGAACAGGATCAGAACCGCTGCTGTGATGACGAAGATCTGCCACGCCGCTGGATACGGAGGATACGGGGCGGTGATGGGTTCCAAGAACCTAAAAGCGATCGCTGCCAAGGGGCGTGGAGCCCTCCCGGAGGTGGCGGCACCCGAGACCGTCAAGGTTCTGTGGAGGGAGATCCACAGCAACCTCATATCTAGGGAGAGGTTCAGGCGTTGGGGTACGGGATATGGAGGCTACTCAGTGGGGGCGGAGATGAGCTCGGAGCCGGTGAGGAACTGGCAGAGCGAGTGGCATGATGAGAGGGGCCTGGGAGGACCGAGGTTCGAGGTTCCCTACTGGGCCAAGAGGTATTGGTCGGACTTCAACTGCACCCTAAGCTGCATGAAGCTCAGCTGCATTAAGGCCGGGAGGTGGAAGGGCGACATAACCGACGCGCCGGACTACGAGATGCAGGCCTATCTCGGCCCAAACCTAGGCATATTCAACGCGGAGGATGCCACCCACCTAAGCGCAGTCATCGACAACCTAGGCCTCTCAGGGATAAACTCTGGAAACACCATGGCCTTCGCCGCCGAACTCTACCAAAGGGGCATACTGACCAAGGAGGATCTGGGCTTCGAGCTTAGGTGGGGCGACGCCGAGGCCTTCACCAGGCTCGCTTGGATGATCTCGAGAAGGGAGGGGATAGGAGACATACTTGCCGAGGGGACATACAGGGCGGCCCTGAAGATCTCCGGGTTGAAGGGGATCGATGTGACCCCATACGCCGTCCATGTCAAGGGGGTTGAGGTCGGAGCCCACGGGACTAGGAGCGGGAGGGACATGAACCCCATAGGCTACGCAGCCTCGGTTCAAGGTGGGGATCACACATCGAGCACAAGGGATGGATATGATGACATGAGGTGGTCGGTGTTCAACGACTCAGCGGTTGTATGCGGATTCTGCTCCTATGATAGGCTAATATGGGACTTCGCGAGCGCAGTCACCGGCTGGAACATAACTAGGCATAGGTGGTGTACCGAGCACGGCCCAAGGATAGTCACCCTCCAACAGACCCTCCTCCTCCTGGGAGGACCTGATATTTACTGGGATCCCGAGAAGGACTTCGACAATCCACCTAGGTTCTATGAGCCCCTCCCTGAAGGCCCGTATAAGGGGAAAGTGACGGACAGGGCGGCTGTCGAGATGATGAAGAGGAACTATTACAAGGTTCTGGGCTGGGATGAGAGAGGAGTCCCAAAGAGGGAGACCTTGGAGAGGCTCGGCCTAGAATACCTCGAACCCAAGCTCTCAAGGCTCAGAAAGACATAAATAACGTGAGAAGAGGGGAGCAAGTAGATCATAGAAGAGTGGGATGAGGATGGCGGTTATGGAGGTAATCAGGAAGAGAAGGAGCATCAGGAAATACAAGCCCACGGAGATCCCTAGAGAGCATCTCATAGAGATCCTAGAGGCTGGACGCCTAGCCCCCTCTGCGGGGAATAGGCAGCCTTGGAAGTTCATAGTGGTGAGGGGGCCCGAGCAGAAGAGGAGGCTCGCTGAGGCTGCGAGGGGGCAGATGTTCATAGCCGACGCCGCCGCTGTGATCGTGGCCCTCGCAGAACCCGAGACCTCGCCTAGATGGTGCGATAAGGATGTAATGATAGCTATGGAGAACATGGTACTCGCAGCCGCTGAGCTAGGTTACGGCAGCTGCTACATAGGAGCCTTCGAGGAGGAGGAGGTCAAGAGACTGCTCAAGATACCAGATGGTTTGAGGGTCGTGATCCTCCTCCCCATCGGGGTTCCCGACGAGTCTCCACCCCAGAGGCCGAGGAAGGGCCTCGACGAGGTCTTCTTCGGAGAGGAGTACGGAAAACCCCTAGTGCCATAAGACCACAGCTTTTTCACCTTAATCTAGATGGTTATTCAACCATTACAACCCCTTTATTCCTCCACCATGTATGCTATCTCCCTACCTATTATGGGTGATGGGGGCTCCCCCTTTAGGCTCTCCTCGGGGTCAATTATAGTTATGGTTCTGTTAAGGATGATCCAAATCGGCCAATTTCCTAGCCCTATTCCTTTCAATCCTTTCATCAGTGAACTACACCAACATACATTTTATATTACCACTTAATTGTCTCTTACCTTCTTAGTGTAATTATGATTTGATGAGATTGAATAAAGTTATATTTGTCTTTCCATTTATACATTTTACGATGAGGATCACTTTGAGGGTCTTTGGGAGTCTGGTGCCCCTGCTTGGAGAGGTGATATCCATCGACCTTGAGGAGGGGGCCACGATCGGAGTTTTAAAGAGACTACTATTTGAGAGGTTGGATAGAAGATT
>JAGTQJ010000033.1:2501-13184 GCA_018396515.1 Candidatus Bathyarchaeota archaeon
TTTTTCTGTTGAACGGGAGGAATATAGAGACCCTTGAGGGCGACGAGACGGAGCTTAGGGATGGAGACCTCGTGATCCTCCTCCCACCCTTCGCAGGGGGATGAAAAAGAGTTCTCCATGTCATCCCGAAGAGTAAAAGGCTTATTATTGCTATAAACCGATCATTAAGCGGTGAAATTTTGAAGGGATGGAATGGACGTCTCCTGAGGTTTGACCTATCCACGGGCAAAAAGATCGTTGAGGAGTACCCTAAGGATCTCGCTGAGAGGTTTGTCGGAGGGAGAGGCTTCGCAGTAAAACTATTATGGGATGAGCTGAGGCCGGGGACGGATCCGCTGAGCCCCGAGAATATCCTCATCTTCGCCGCAGGCCCCCTAACGGGCTACGCGCTGCCGAGCAGCGGAAAGCTTGTAGTGGCATCAAAGAGCCCTCTCACAGGGGGGTACGGTGATGGAAACCTCGGCTCAATTGCGGCTGTCAACCTGAGGAGGGCGGGCTACGATGCGGTGATCATCACGGGTAGGGCGGCCAAGCCCAGCTATCTCCTAGTAGAGGATGATAGGGCCGAGCTGAGGGATGCCTCAGACCTCTGGGGCCTCGACACCTTCAAGGCCGAGGCGAGATTGAAGGATGCCCACGGGAGGGGCTCAGGGGTCCTGCTGATAGGACCCGCGGGCGAAAACCTTGTGAGCTTCGCGACAGTCGTCTCCCAGGAGGGGAGGGCCGGTGGAAGGCCCGGAATGGGGGCTGTGATGGGCTCCAAGAACCTCAAGGCCCTGGTCATCAACGGCTCTGGGGAGCCCCAAGCCCACGACCCTAAAGGGCTTAGGGAGCTGGGTCAGGAGGGCTACCAGTCGATATTGAAGAGGGACAACTACGGCTTCTGGAGGAGGCAGGGGACCATGGCCACGGTCGAATGGTGCCAGGTCAACAGCACGCTTCCAACATATAACTTCAGGGAGGGTGTCTTCGAGGGGGCTGATGCCATAAGCGGGACAACCATGGAGAAGATGGTGGTAAAGCAGAGGGGATGCCCCAACTGCAATATGATATGCGGAAATGTTGTGGTGGACTCTGAGGGGAGGGAGAGCGAGCTGGACTACGAGAATGTCGCCATGCTAGGTTCCAATATAGGGCTGGGAGACCTGAGGAAGGTGGCCACCCTGAACAGGATGTGCGACGAACTTGGTTTGGATACCATCGGGGCCGGCAACACGATCGGGTTCGCCATGGAGTCCGCCGAGATGGGGGCTCTAGACCTGGATATAACCTGGGGAGATTTCGAGGGGGCTAAGGGGCTCATAGAGGATCTAGCATATAGGAGAGGCGTTGGAGACCTCCTATCCTTGGGGGTGAAGAAGGCCTCGGAGAGGCTGGGGGGAGAAGCCCCCAAATGGGCCATCCACGTCAAGGGGCTCGAGTGCAGCGCTTATGACTGCCACCTCGTCCCAGGCATGGCCCTCAGCTTCGCGACCTCCCCCATAGGGGCCCACCACAAGGACGCATGGGTTATATCTTGGGAGATATCGACGGGGAGGAGGGCAGAGTACAACCCTGAGAAGGCGGATAAGGTGATAGAGTTCCAGAGGATAAGGGGAGGGATGTTCGAGGAGTTCGTTACCTGCAGGTTCCCCTGGATAGAGCTCGGCTTCGAGCTGGAATGGTACGTAAAGTTCTTCGAGGCCGCCACCGGGGTGAAGACGAGCCTCGAGGAGATGTATAGCTTGGGGGACAGGGTCTACGCGTTGATAAGGGCCTTCTGGGTGAGGGAGTTCGGGGGCCGGTGGGGCAGGGAGCAGGACTATCCGCCGTCCAGATGGTTCGATGAGCCTTTGAAGGAGGGGCCGATAAAGGGTTCTCACCTAGACAGGGAGAAGTACGACAAGCTCCTGCAGACATACTACGACAAGAGAGGATGGGATGAGAGGGGAATACCCAGGAAGGCCACCCTCCAAAGATTAGGGCTAGGCGAAGAGGCAAGGGAGCTGGAGAGATATACAACGCTGAAATAGCCCCTTAACTTTCCAGTTTTTATACCTCTCCCACCCATGGATACCCGGTTCTAAGATCACCCAAACATGAGCTTCAGTTACAGAGAACTTGGCTCAACCTCTCCTTATATGGCTCTAGAAGAGGAAAACCATTTCAACGCTTTAACGGTTTTATACATGAAACCGTATGAGATATCATGTGAGGAGAAAGGATAAGGAGATCCTCGATGAGAGGATCCTGAAGGAGATCCTGAAGAGGGCTCGTTACATCACCATAGCCATGTGTCGGGGTGGTGAGCCCTACCTCGTCACCTTAACCCACGGCTACGATGAGGAGAAGAACAGCATATACTTCCACTGCGCCACCGAGGGGAAGAAGCTGGACTTCCTGAGGGAGAACCCACGAGTCTGGGGCCAAGCCATAATAGACCATGGATACCAGGAGGGGGAGTGCAACCATCTTTATGCCTCGGTCATGTTCGGGGGCAGAGTCACCTTCATCTCAGACAGGGAGGGGAAGCTCCATGCCCTCAGGCTGATGATAAGGCATCAGGAGAAGAACCCTGATGCACTCATGAGGAGGCTTGAGGGATGGGTGAGGGATGGAACCCTAGACAGGGCCCTAGTGGGACGGATAGATATCGAGGAGTTCACAGGGAAGAAGTCACCCGAGGTCTCAATATAACCCACAACTTCATGCGGCGTGACATTCACCTTTTTATTATCGCGGAGAGAAGGATTTTATGCCATGTCGCCCAGCGTTAGCCCTGATAGAACCCTGAACTGCATGGGGCTGCACTGCCCGGAGCCGGTTCTAAGAACCAGGATCGAGCTGGATAGGATGGCCCCTGGAATGGTGCTCGAGGTGCACGCCGACGACCCGGAGGCTGAAGAGGATATAAAACGCCTGGTCACCCGTCTCGGCCATGAGATACTGAGCATAGAATCAGAGGGTGCGAGGGTGAGATTCCTCATCAGGAGGAGGTAGAGCCCCTCAAGTCCATTGAAGGATGATCAGGGCTTCCCCGCCTTTGATGGGCCCTAGAATTTATGAGGATGATGGGGGATCAACTCCATGGAGGATGTCGACCTTAAAATGAGGATAGCTGTTTCTACACTCTTCTGCCTCCACAAGCCCCTTGAAGAGGCCCTCACGGATATCCTCCTCTCGGGCTCCAGGCTGATCGAGCTGACGGATGACGGCTCCCACGCCTTGAACAGGCCGAGGGTTGAGAGGCTATTGGAGCTGAGGAGCTCCTATGGCCTGGAGTACTCCCTTCACGCCCCCTTCTCGAGCATGAACATAGCAGCGCCTGACGAGTATCTTCGGGAGGCCATGCTTAGACGCCTTGAGACCTCTATTAAGTGGGCTTCAGCTTTAGAGGCTGAGGCCCTCGTCTTCCATCCAGGGTCGGCCACCGCTATAGAGTATTTCACGCCGGGAGTAGGCTGGAACCTGAACATCAACTCTGTTAGAAGGATCATAAAATTCGCAGGGGAATACGGGGTCGAGGCGATGATGGAGAATTGCCCTGAGCCTTACCCCTTCCTGATGAAGTCCGTGGAGAGCTTCAACAGGTTCTACGAGGAGTCTGGGTTGGATCTGAAGATCGTCCTGGATATAGCGCACGCCCACCTTAGGGGTGAGATAGATGGCTTCATAAAGCTCTTGGGTGGCAGGATCGGGCACATCCATGTGAGCGACAATAATGGGCAGATGGATGAGCACCTCGAGGTGGGTAGGGGGTCGATCGATTGGGAGAGGGTTCTCCCCATGATAAGGGATACCAACTTCAAAGGCTGGATAGTCATCGAGTCCTTCAAGGGGGTAGAGAGGAGCATAAGGGTGCTGGAAGGGCTTTTTTAGGGCTCTAGTTGGGAAGTTCGACCTCCATCATGTCCGTAGCGATCACGGTGTTTGGGAAGATCCCCCTAGCCTGTTCGAGGAGGATGGATGCATCCGGATAGCGTGAGCTTATATGAATTAGGAAGAGGGATTTAACCCTTGCAGCAGAGGCCACCTCGGCTGCCTGCCTAGCCGTTGAGTGGCCATCCCTATCCGCCCTCTCGGCCAACTCCTCATCAAATGTGGCTTCATGTATGAGGATGTCCGCCCCATCAGCGAACTCTACTAGTCTTCTACTTGGCCTTGTGTCCCCGCTGTAAACGATCTTCCTCCCATCTCTGGGGGGATCCACGACCTCACCTGGCTTTATGACCCTACCATCCTCCAGGATGACCTCTTCACCGTACTGTAGCCTCCTCCATAGAGGCCCCTCAGGTATTCCAAGCATCCTAGCCCTGTCTGGATGAAACCTCCCCGGCCTCGGGTTCTCTATTAGGCCATAAGACCAGCATTCACCATCATGCTCGGCTTTCAAGGCCTCAATCCTATACTCAGGTCCATAGTAGATGGTACCCTCCTCCACGAGCTCTACCACCTCGAGGGGGAAGCTCGGGGCGCCCAGTATAGAGCTGAAAGCCTTTATAAAGGAGGCGAGGCCTCTGGGCCCGTATACCTTTAGGGGGTGCTCTCTCTCGAGGAGGCTCATTGTCTGGAGAAGACCGGGCAGCCCGAGAACATGATCCCCGTGGAGATGGGTTATGAAGATCCTCATGGGGCGGTTGAAGCTCACATGGGCAGCCACCATCCTATGCTGAGTCCCCTCCCCGCAATCGAATAGGAGGACCTCCCTCTTCCTCAGTATAACTATGGCGGGGGATCCCCTCTCCCTTGTGGGTATGCTCCCCCCCGTTCCTAGAAATATGATCTTCATCCCAGATCCAGCCTTGATGTGTCTCCTTCAGTCCTCATGGTCTTAAACATCAAGCCTTAAAAATCGTCGGTAATTAATACCTGAGCCTAAAAGGGGAGGGGTTGGAGTTAATTATAGCTCCATTTTTATGCTGTCAGGGTGGGCGACCTCTATACTCTCAGCGGTGTGCTCTGGCCTAGGCACTCCTCCTTCTTCTCCAGTAGCCTTTCTATCTCTTCCGTGAGCCTCTCCATGGGCCTATAGCCCACTATCTCCCCTATGATTCTGCCACTACAGATCAGCTTTAGGGTTGGGGTTCCTAGGATTCCAAGGCTCAAGGCGAGCCTCTGGTTCTCCGGGCTTTGAAGGACGTTGACCTTCAAGAATTTGACCCTATCCCCAAACCTCTCCGGGAGCTGATCATATATCGGGTTTAGCCTTAGGCACCAGCCACACATGGGATGCCAAAAGTCTACCACCACAGGCTTCTCCGACCTCAGAACCTCCCTCTCCCAGTCACCTGCTTGGATCTCAACAACTTTAGGGCTCATAGTGTATATGAGATCGAAAGGAGACTAATAATGGTTGCTCTCCTTTTCATATCTCCTTAAATATTAGGGCGCCATCCGTTATGGTCAACTCATATAGCTGGTTTGGATAGGGCCTCAGCTTGAAGGCTTCCATCTCCTCTGCTGTTAGGATCAGGGTCATCTTCCTCATCTCTATTTCCCCTTCCCCTCCACCTGGGAGGACCTGCTGCATGGTCTTGCCTATCTGCATAACCATTTTACCTATCTCCTCTGGAAGCTCGGGGGGTGCCACCATAACCATCGGCGGGCGGGGCCTGACCTCAACGAACTCTATCTGGTAACCCTCCCTATTCTCCACATCCCTAACCGCTGTTATTGAGTGAACCTTCAGCTTTATCTTCGAACTAATCATATGACTATAATAATTGGAGGAGCACCTTGAAATAGGTTACCCTGAGGCATTTCCCTCCAACTCATGAAGGAGGTTGGCTGAAGCAGGTGGAGGCTCGATTTAAAATCCACGAGTCTATAAACGAGATATAGATGGGGAGGGTTTACAGTTTTATTGTTTTTAGGTGATCTGCTATCAATTTCGCCACCGAGACCGTGCTAAGATGTGTGGGGATGGTGTCGGTGGCCAGGATGTGGTCTGCCCCAGCCTCTTTTATTCGCCTCTCAGCATCCCCTAGAAATAGGGCGTGGGTGCAGGCCGCAGCCACCCTCCTAGCCCCTAGGCTCTTGAGAATGGCCACGGCCCTGGCCGTGGTTCCCCCCGTGCTCACCATATCATCGAATACAGCTGCATCCCTTCCATAGACATCCAAATCCTCAGCCCACATCATAATATCTCCAGTCTTCCTATCCCTCCTCTTTTGGAAAGCTCTGAATCCCCCTCCCAGCTCTTGATCCGCCAGCCTTGCAAGCCCTAGGGCTCCAGTGTCCGGGCTGATGCTTAGGGCACCAGAATAGCCCAGCCCTCGGAGATACCTTGCGAGCAAGGGTATCGCTGAGATGTTCCAGACCTCCATGCCCCCGCGGAGTTCTCTCAAGGAGTCTTCATTATGAACATCCACCACCACTAGCCCCTCGACCCCAGAATTCTCCAGTAGACGAAGGATGACCTCGAGGCTGAGAGCCTCTCCCTCCATAAAGCGCTTATCTTGACGTGCATAAGCAAGGTACGGGACCACGCATAAAACCCTCTTAGCCCCTAGATCTTTCACCGTTCTGGCCATCAGGAGGAGCTGGATGAGGTGCCTGTCCTGGGGGGGTGATGTTGTCTGGATGATGACGGTGGTCTCCCCACGTACATCCACAGCCACCCTTATATAGCTCTCCCCATCCGGGAAGATTCGGTGCTCCACCGGCTCGGCGGGTATCCCTAGTTCAACTCCTATCTTCCTCCCGAGTTCAATCGATGCAGGCCCAGATAAGAGGATCATACCCGGTGATCATTGATCAAGAGGATCTTAAGATACTATCTCATGTAAGCCATGGGTTTAAGGTATGAACTCAGATTAGGCTGAATGCTAGGAGCAGCCCAGCGGCGGAGATGGAGGTTATCCATGCTTTAGGGCTCCATCTTAGGATCTTCGCCCCGTCTAGGGATCCGATGGGGAGGAGGTTGAAGAGGGCAAGTACAGAGTTTATTGAGAGCCCAACCTCAGCGAGTACAGCCAAGAGGGGGTCACCCGTCGCCATCTTTACAACCAGGAAGGTTAAGGCCTGGAGTATATTCGTCAGGGGGCCCGCGAGGGCTATTAGGCCGAAGCCCTTGCTATATAACGGAATAGCGACGACCACAGCCCCAGGCGCCACGATCTTGACTGGGGAGAAGAAGGAGATTAGGGTGACAAGCAGCCCCAAGGCGTTTATCCTGAACTCAGCCCAGTATCCCAGCCTCATGGCTGAGAATTTATGGGCAAGTTCATGGATGAGGAAGGCAGATATGAAGATGCCCACCGCGGCCATCGCCACCAGGGGCCTCTTCAGGGCGAGACCTCCAAGCCAAAGTAATGGGATGGCAGATATGATCAATATGCTTATGGCTAGATCCCTCAGCTCCCTCTGGGTAAAGGCACCACTAAGAGGAAGAACGCCTCTCATGGGATAAAGACTCGAGGGTGGGATGTATCCGTTGGAACCTTTCCTAGGATACTCGATCTTGGAGCGGATCCCTGTACAGTCATGGGCCTCCGGCAGCCTATGCTCATAGCAGAAGTATCCCCCACAGTAGCTGCACTTGAAGGGCATATATGAATCCCTTCCACACCTCTCGCATCGTACCATTAGCTATTCATCCTTTCCACGGCCTAGGGTACAGACCTATATAAGAGCCTTTAGTTCAAAGCTTACAGCTCCCAGCTCCCCTAGTATATAAGCCTTAGAAGAGGAAGGGACGCCTGTGGATCTCCCTTTTTCCTTTTATGGGGATGGCCTCTCCGCAGTACTTACATCTGTTCTCGTCGGTCAGGTGCCAGCCCACGATCTCATACCCCTCCCTCTCTATCACGGCTTTACCGCATCTCGGGCAGAAGGTATTCTCATACTCCATGAAGGGGACATTGCCAACATAGACATATCTCACACCCTCCCCCATGGCTATCTCCCTCGCCTTTATCAGATCCTCAACCGGTGTGGGCGGGAGGTGGCTGAACTTATAGTGGGGGAAGAACCTGCTCAGGTGGAGGGGGGTATCAGGGCCTAGGTTATCCACAAGGTATCTGGCCATCTCCCTCGTCTCATCCTTCCAGTCATGAACTTTGGGGATTATGAGGAACGTTACCTCCACATGAACCCCCCTCCTCGCCATCATCACTGTAGCATCAAGCACGCTCTTCAGATCCGCGCTGCAGTACTTCCTGTAGAACGGCTCGCTGAAGGCCTTCCAATCCACATTAGCGGCGTCTATAACATCAACAACCCTCCCCAGGGCCTCCTCCGAAATATACCCATTGGTGACGAGAACGTTCTTAACCCCCTCCCCCCTGGCAAGCCTGGCGACATCCTCCACATAATCAAGGTTTATCAGGGGCTCATTGTAGGTGTATGCTATACTGGTGCACTCCTCCCTCCTCGCCCCCTTGACCACATCCTCAGGGGAAACATATCTGACGGGAAACTCACCAGGCTTCGCCTGGGAGAGATGCCAGTTCTGGCACCATGGGCAGGTGAAGCTGCAGCCCACGCTGCTTATGGAGTAGGCGAGGCTCCCTGGGTAGAAGTGGGCTAGAGGTTTCTTCTCTATGGGGTCCACCGCGATGGCTGAGAGCTGGCCGTAGGTGAGGGAGATAAGGCGGCCATCCTTGTTCTCCTTGGTGTTGCAGAACCCCCTCTGGCCCGGCTTTATAACGCATTTCCTCGGGCAGATTATACAGCGTACAGTATCATCCTTGAAGGGTTCTGAGAACCTTGACTCCCTCTCGAACAACCCTTTCATCAATTTGGGATGAGTGTAGGAGACCTATAAACCGTCTCTTAGTAAAGTTTGTATTGGGTCGTTTTCATTATTTTAGATGAGATGTGGAGGCTTATCAGGCCTGACGCCGTCTTCGCCCTAGAGGAGCCAGGGATCAAGGTGAGCCTGCCGAGATATGTAGAGATTGTTAAGGGGGGGAGGCTGGCGAAGTTCTTGATAGCTAGATCCATGCCAGTCGAATTTGAGCCCGACATCTCCACGGCGGAGCTCTGGAAGATCCATGAAAGGGGGTTAAATGAATACCGGGATTTCGAGAGGCAGGTGGATGAGGGGGAGGCCCCAGGGGAGGTGGAGGGTCCATCATTTCTAGACCTGAAGATAGAGATCGCTAGGAGGATCATGAGGAGCTGCCACTTCTGTATAAGGAGGTGCGGCGTCGACCGCCTCTCGGGGGGTAGGGGATACTGCCGGTGTGGGGATGAGTTCAGGGTCTCGACAAGTTTCCCCCATATGGGGGAGGAGCCTGAGCTCGTCCCATCCGGAACCGTCTTCACATGCGGATGTACCATAAGATGCCTCCACTGCCAGAACTGGGAGATAAGCCAGTGGGCTGAGCAGGGGGAGCCCTACGACCCATATAGGATGGCCAGGGTTGTTGAGGGGTTGAGGAGGCAGGGATGCAGGAACCTGAACATGGTTGGTGGGGAGCCCACACCCAACACCTGGCTCTGGCTGAGGACCATGAAGGAGATAAAAGTGAACATCCCAACGGTCTGGAACAGCAATAGCTACTACAGCGAGGAGACCTCGAGGCTGCTATCAGGCCTGATAGACGTATACCTGCTGGACTTCAAGTACGGGAACGATGAATGTGCTGAGGCCATCTCCGATGCCCCAGGCTACTGGGAGGCCGCCACCAGAAACCACCTCATGGCTAAGATGTATGGGGAGCTGATAATAAGGGTACTAGTTCTTCCAGGCCATAATGAATGCTGCACCAAGCCGATCCTGAACTGGATCTCGAAGAATCTAGGCCCTATGACTAGGGTTAACCTGATGTTCCAGTACCGCCCAGAGTATAGGGCTCACGAGAGGATTGAGCTGAGGAGGAGGCTGACCCCATTAGAGATGAGTGAGGCCAGGAGAATAGCTGAGGAGGCTGGACTAAAGAACTTGGTAGAATGAGCCTTAGCCTGCTGTTGAGGATCCAAAATATCAAATAGGCATAGTGGAACAGTTACTAGAGCTGGCAGATCGATTTAACATTAATCTTATAGGCTTCTAATTCGCTTGTAAATTCTATTTTATTCTTTTTTTACATCAATATAATTCGCTTTTTCTTAACAGTTATTCCTACCCTATCCCTGACAGTATATGCTATCATGCCAAGACCCAATGTGCCGATGACATCTTATAAGTGGAAGATTTCCTTTATTTTAATGTTTGAATATTTATGATCTTTCCTTGTGGATTTTTAGAGTTATCATTTTATTCATGCTGAAAAGTAGGAGTTTTAAGTTGAGGGGTGAGTATGGTGGCATATTCATCCCGTCGGTCTGCCTCCCTCCCTTCGTCTTCGATCGTTACCCAGAACATTTCTCAATCCTTTTAACGCCTATCCTCATCTTAAGCCCGTCTATGGCAAAATCCTTTACATGGGAATCCCTCGGGGGCTCGCCCCTGATGAGGGATATTGATAGGGTCTCCTCGGCTATATAGTCTCCCTCGACCTCGAAGGCCTCCTCCACCCTCGGATCTCCCTTATAGTATACCTCTATCTGGTCATCTATGTTGAAGCCGACCTCCTTCCTCAGGGCTTGGATCCTCCTCACTATATCCCTCGCAAGCCCCTCATACTGAAGATCCCTGCTCAGCTCCACGTTCACGCCCACCAAAATATCCTCCTCCTCTGCAACCGAGTATCCCGGGAGGGGTTCGGCTGTGACCTCGACCTCATCTGGGAGTATCTCCACCCTATGGCCGTCGAT
>JAGTQJ010000035.1:0-11992 GCA_018396515.1 Candidatus Bathyarchaeota archaeon
GCCCTCCTCGGTTATGTCTCCAAGCTCCCTAAAGCGCCCTGCAACCCCCTTATATGGCGAGTAGGGCGAGACCAGAAAGGTCAGGATTATGAAGGGAGCAGCCACAAAAAATGGAAAATTTAGTGGAAATGTGTTGTAAGTGAAAAACGGGATTATGAAGGAGAGGTTGCCAATCATCACATGCAAAAATTTACGGGAAAACCTCCTCGAAATTTTAAATTTGATCATTCTTCCAGAAACAAAAATTATAGCTAAAATATATGTGTAGCAAAGAGACATCAATGCCAAATTTAATTGCAATTCAGAATTAATCATCAATCATCCCACTCTGATCATCCATACCATCTACCACAGTTAAAGAGATTAAAAAATAGAAAAATGAAGGTAAAACAACATTCTTTAAACCGATCTTTCACAGTGCCATCTCCCCTTTCAGCTTTAGACAAAAGCCTTTCAAGGATTAATGGTCTACTTTTAGCTTAAAGCTTCTAGGGGTTGAAGCGTGAAATCTCATGTTAAGGTTTGTGGGAGGGTGAGCCCAGAAAGGCTAAATAGCTTGCTCGAGCGTTCGAGTTAGGGCGTTGTCCGATGAACCTTTGGAGAGATATTCCATGCGGGGATAAACCACCGGAGTTCCTCAACATGGTGGTTGAGGTTGTGAGCGGTTCGAGAGATAAATACGAGTATAACACCAATTGGGAGGTCTTTGTTCTGGATCGGATAATACCATCATCCGTTGTCTTCCCCGTGGAGTACGGATTTGTTCCCCAGACATGGTTTGATGACGAGGACCCCCTGGACATAATGGCCTTGAGCTATGAGCCCCTAGAGGTCGGATGCCTGGTGAAGGTTAGGGTCATAGGGGCGCTGATAATCGAGGATGAGAAGGGCGAGGATCCGAAGATACTCTCGGTTCTCGTAAACGATGCGAGATTTGAGGGATACAGAGACATCAGCGATGTCCATCCCCACAAGCTTAGGGAGATACAGGAGTTCTTCGAGACTTATAAGAGGCTCGAACCCTACAAGTGGGCTAGGTTCAAGGAATGGAAAAAGGCTGAGGAGGCAATGAATATAGTTGATTACGCGATTAAAAGATTCAGGGAGCTTGGCCGAGTTTCCCCTACGCGTATTTTCTGAATCCGTTTTCAATCTAGGCTCCAATCTTCTAGGATAGATTTTCTAAAAATCCCGTTTACCCTCGTGGACAAATTTAATCTGGCGTATTTAAATCAAGCTATCTTCTCAATATTTCACAGAAATGTGAACTTCAGACTCATTTTTATAGATTATTAAGTTGTAATATAATATCCTTATTCTTCAATTATTTTTAAGGGAGAAAGGCTATTATGATCTGTAGTGCTATGGAGGCTGTGACCATGAGTTCGGGGAGGCCGAATATTACCTTCACCCTCACCTTCCTCAATGCGAAACCCCTAAGCTCCGCACCTATCCCCGTCCAGACAGCCCTCTCGTAGCCAACGCTCAGGAGGGGCAGCATGATGGATCTCACATCAGTCGGGGTTATGGGAAACCTTCTATAACCCCTCTCAAGCCTCGCCAGCTGTATCTCCCTAAAGTCCCTCTCCATGAGGGGGAAGAGCCTCAGGGAGTAGGCTATGGAGAAGGCCAGCCCCTTTGGCAGCCTTAGCTCCGCCTCCAGATGCCTTATGAGTTCCCTGGGGCTCGTCGAGGAGAAGAATATCAAAGCCGCCCCAGCAATGGCTAGAAGCCTTAGGCCTATCGTTAGGGTGGCGTTTAGGGCGCCTACCCTCACCTCTAAGGGACCCATATAGGCCACCGGGTCGCCTGTGTTGGCCACGATTAAGGCGTTCAAGAAGGTTCCCCAGATGGCTATGGCTAAGAGCAGAATGATCCACCTCGACCTCCTGAAACCAATTGAGAATCCCAAGAGGCCGTTGGGAAGCCCAATGGCTGCGAGCTGCCTTGGCTCCCTGAATATGAAGGCTAGGGCTGTGATGGCCAAGGAGTATAGGAATGTTGAGGTGGGGGTGGGCTTCCTCAAATAAGGACACCTGCCACATGCTCCAATGTCTCCACGACCCTGCCCCTGTCCTCCCACCTCAGCCTCCCATCCTCGATCATTAGGGCTCCATCAGAGAGTTCCCCCACGACCCTAGAGTCGTGGGTGGCTATGAGGATGGAGAGTCCCTTCTCCCTGAGCCTCTCTACGAAGCCTCTAAGGGTGCAGAACAGCCTGTAGTCGAGGCCGGCCGTCGGCTCGTCCAACAGCATCACATCAGGCCTGTAGCACCCCCCTATGGCGATGGACAGCCACATCCTCTGGCCGAAGCTCAGCCTGTAGGGGCTCTGGCTTCTAAGCTCCTGGTACCAGGGGATCATCCCGGCGGCCTCCGCGAATCCTAGGCCCCCCTTCCTAGATGCCTCCTTCACCTCTCCCTCGAGGGTTGAGGCGACGAATAGGTGGTCCGGCTGCTGTGGGATGTAGAATATAGCCCTAAGTAACTTACTTCTTTTCATCCTCAAGATATCTGAGCCCCTCACCCTTATAGAGCCTGATAGGGGCTTGACCGCTCCGATGAGGGTCTTCAGCAGGGTGGTCTTACCTGAGCCGTTTGGGCCCACAAGGGCGATCACCTCCCCCCTATTCACCTCGAAGGAGGCCTCCTTAATGAGGGGCCTATCTTCAATCTGGCCCACATCGAGGGAGTCCACCTCAAGGACGGCTCCACTATCTGGTCTCCTCTGGGGCTCCCTGACCTCCGGCCTCCTCGCGTCGATGCCCATCAAGGCCAGCCTCTCCAGTTCCTCATCCCGAAGAGCCATACCTGGGCCGTACTCGTCTTTAACGGTCCCCCTGTCGATCACCATCAACCTGTCGGCCTCCCCTATGAAGTGCCTGGCCTTATGCTCGACAACTATCACGGAAGATCCCCCCTTCCTAGCCTCCTCCACAAGCCTCTTTACCTCCCTTATCCCCCAGGGGTCGAGGGAGGCTGTGGGCTCATCGAGTATTAGGAGCTTGGGCTCATGGACTATAGCCGATGCGAATGTGAGCCTCCTCTTCTCCCCGCTTGAGAGGTCTTCAACATGGAAATGAGCCTTGTCCAGGAGGCCAAACCTCCTCAGGGCCCCCTCCACAGCCTTCCCTACCTCCTCGTCCCTGTATCCCAAGTTCTCTAGGAGGAATGAGGCTTCATCCCATGGGGTCGGCATGGCGAGCTGCCTATCTGGATCTTGGAGAACCGCCCCCACCACCCTAGGCACACTCTTGAACCCCGAGGGGTCCAGGGGGTTAACCCCATAGATCTCCGAAGAGCCCTCAATGACGCCCCCAAGCAGGTTGGAGAGGACGCCGGTGAAAGCCAGGAGGAGCGTGGTCTTACCCGAGCCCGATGGGCCCGCCACGAGGAGGAGGCCCCCCTCATCGATGCTGCTCGATACGCCTCTGAGGATACGCCTCCCAGGAGTGTAGCAGGCCTCCCCTATCTCAAACCTAACCCCAGCCATATAGCTCCTCCACGCTCCTCTAGGGCCCACAGACAGGGAATAGATATCGAGGAGAGAATATAATAGTCATGTAAATATCTTCTCGGGAAATATTGAGGAAAATGGGAAAACCCTTATCTATGTTTATCAGCTTCTAGAACTGCTCGGTGGATCGATTGCAGGGGTCTCCGCGTGGAACTATCCAGAGGTATACGGCCATAGATTATGCGATGCTGGCCGTTGTGGCCGTGGTGGCTGCCATAATATTCTGGGCCACATGGTTCATCTATGACTTTGGGGTGGGGCTCGGCGGCCCAGTCTTCGCTAGGCTGGTATCATATGGTCTCTGGTTCATTGGAGCCCCATTGGCGGCCTCCCTGATAAGGAAGCCCCTCTCAGCCTTCCTGGGCGAGACATTGGGGGCGCTGGTCGAGACCCTGGTGCCGACGGTTGGAGGCTTCACAAACCTCATCTACGGAGTGGCCCAGGGCGCCGCCTCAGAGCTTGGATATCTACTCCTCAGATACAGGAGGTGGGGTGTTGGGTCAGGAGCCCTGGCTGGTGCCCTAGCCGCCTTCCCATGCGTGGCCCTAGACTCGATCCTCTTCGGCGAGATAGCCACGGCCGAGGTGATGGCCCTCTGGCTCCTGGCAGCCGTCCTCAGCGGAGCTATCTATGGGGCGCTGGCTGCGGGTGGCGCAGCTACCATCAGGAGATGAGGCGGGATGGAGGGGCTCTCTGAAAGGCTTAGGAGAGAAGCTGATAATATATGGAGGAGAATAATAGAGCACCCCTTCGTTTTGGAACTCTATAGGGGTTCTCTACCCTTGGAGAAGTTCAGGTATTATGTCATCCAGGACTATAATTACCTGATAGGCATGATGCGGGCCTACTCCATCCTGGCCTCGAAGGCTGACTACGAGTTGGCGAGGGTAGCCTTGGAGATAGCTTATCTGGATGCGACGACGGAAATGGAGAACTACAGGAGGCTCTTGGAGAGATTAGGCCTGAGGCTCGGGGAGGTTATGAGGGTTGAGCCCTCCCCCACGAACATGGCCTACATGAACTATCTGCTGGCCACCGCCCTCTTCGGCGAGCCCATGGAATGCCTGGTGGCAACGCTCCCCTGCTTCTGGTCATACCTCGAGATAGGGGAGAGGCACAGGGACCTGCTTAGGGGGAATCCGAACGAGCTCTACAGGTCATGGGCTGAGGTATACATCACCGAGGAGTATAAGGGACTGGTGAGGAGGCTGAGGGAGATAATAGACGGTTTATGGGAGGGTGAGGACTATGATAGGTACAGGAGGATATTCAATATTAGCTCTAGGTATGAGTGGATGTTCTGGGAGATGGCCTACAAACTAGAAAGCTGGCCCATATAGCAAACGCTGATCGCCTTAAAATGATCGTAATTACTTTATTGGAATTAATGTAGTTTTATGTTGATCTAGATTTTTGATCATATTTAGAGCTGTTGAATTAAAATAGCCTTACTTCGGGGATTCAATAGGTCCCCATTTTTATCTTATATCTGGAGGCCTCCTTAGGAGGCTAGTTACTCTGGTTCATCTTCATGAAGGATATAAGGTTCTGAGGGGATTATCCATCGGGGTAATCGGGAGAGGGAGGGTTGTCGGAGGAGCAGGTGGACCTGGTGCTTTCGGCCATCAATCATCCCATACGTCGTGACATAGTTCGCTACCTAGCCGAGTCAGGGCCTCAGTCCTACACCTCCCTCTTGGAGAGGTTCAGGCTCCAAACCGGAACCTTGAACCATCACCTGAGGATGCTGGAGCCCATCCTAGAGCAAAATGGGGATAAGAGATACCATCTGAACAGGGAGGGGGAGATCGCCTATCAGACCATGAAGCATATGGAGGCCCTGTTATCCAGGCCTAGGCTTCCAGCCCTGAGGAGGAGGAAGGTGACCCCGATAATTAGGGGGTTGCCCCTCAGCCTCTTCAGGCTCCTGATCCACCCTTCACAGGCCTTCATGGAGGCCCAGGATAGGCTCGGCTCATATCTTCTATGCGGCCTCATAATCCTAGCCCTTTACATGGCCTCGACTCCCATCTCAGGCTTCTCTGCGGTTTTCAGATCTCTGGCTGGTGTCCTCGGAATGCTCATCTTTAGCTACATCTTTCCAAGAGCGGTCTATAATAAGAGCCCCAGATTCTCCCGCCTCTTGGCCTCTATAGGCATGAGCTACCTCCCCCTATTGGTCTTCAACCTCCTGATAATGTTCTCCTTCTTCGAGTTCATAGCCTCCATCTCCTCCCCCCTTATTTTGGAGGATCCCGGGTATGCCGCTCTTATACAGGTCTATGCAGCCCTCTTCATCTGGCGGTTCGCCCTCCTCTTCCTAGCCTTCAGATCTTCATGCAGGCTCTCCTCTGGTCAGTCCGTGGGAGCGGTCTTCGCCTTCTCCGTGATGGAGAGCGCTCTCGCATTGATTCTAGAGCACCTCTTCAGGGCATCCTAACCATTGAAAGCCTCCTCGACAAGGGTTTCCTCTTCAAGAAGGTTAATACACCAGCTCAGACCACGGTGCTAGCGGAGGGGATAAGATGAAGAGGCCTCTCGCCTTAGGTCTAATCGTCCTCGCTGCCGTGAGCGCCTTGGTCATCCCGACATACGGATACCTCAGCTCTCTTAACAGGTACATAATAGCCCAAGAACAGGAGAAGCCCTACTTAGGATTAAGGCCTCGGGGTTGGCCTCCCAGATGCCTCCCAAGACTGGAGGTCAGCGACGATTTCAAGGAGAGGGCTCTGAGTATAGCGATGGGGGACAATGATGTCAAGAGGCTGCTCGATGAGGGCTATAATGTGACGATTGTCAAGCCCATCATAAGGGCGGTGGTTCAGGGCAATGGGGAGGTTACATTGAGGGCCACGGGGGCCCTGCTGGTGCTTAGGAAGAACGCCTCTGGGTTGGCAAATGTCGAGGTGGACATCGAGGCCGGAAGGGTGGCCAGGATAATCATCCTCAGCAGAACCGTAATACAGAAGAGCTCATAAACCTCCCTTTTTATGCGATGTGAAGGATTGAAGGATGGAAGGAATGGAGGAGGAGAGGAAGAGGCTCTACCTGGCAAGCTGGGGAGAGAGGCTGGTGGCCTGGCTCGTGGACGTGATAATCATAGGGGGCATCTCCATGATCCTCCTGCTCTACCTTAGGAGGTTCATCCCCTTGGCCTGGCTGGAGAGGCCTCAGCTCTTCTTGTGGCCTAGGAGGATGCCCTCCCCTCCCTATCCACCCCTCTTCCTCCTCGTCCCATTCATACTCATAACCCCCTGGTTCACTGGGGTTGGAGCAGCCTCGATCCTCTTCATCTACTGGACCCTGTGCGAGGGGCTAGGGGGGCAATCGCTAGGGAAGAGGCTGATGGGGCTGAGGGTGGCTAACCTAGAAGGAGGCGAGGCTGGCCTAGCGAGGGCCCTAGTTGAGAGCCTTGGAAAGGCATTCCTCCTCCCCCTCGACATGGTGATAGGTCTGATCATCCCGGAGGGGGTTGAGAGGAGGCAGAGGCTCTTCAATTACCTGAGCTCCACGATAGTGATCAGGATCAGAGAGAGGCCTCCCCCATCAAAAGTAGAGTATGTGAAGACATGATGAAGGTGAAAAATTTGAAAATTCCTAGAAAACTAATGGGAGGAGATAGAGGTTGATGGCCCCGCCTAATGTGAAGATCCGGGCTGGAGACCCTGATGGGAGGTTAGGCTCTAAGTCCCCGAGGAGGATTTGGGTGACGGGGCTCGGAGCACTTATCCTCCTAGGGATCATCTCCATAGCCCTTACCCTGTCTCCAGTCGAGGCCCAGGCCTTCAACTACTTCTCGGTCATAAGGGCTTACTGGGGCCTGGATCAGCCCATAGAGGTCTCGATCGGGGACACGGCCAGCTTGAGCATCCTCCTTAGGTATGGATACCAGTACTCAATAAGAGGTTTAGAGGCTGAACTGGTCCTGCCAGAGGGGTTCATGGCTGTGGGCGGGGGTAGGAGGGCCATGGCCCACTACACGGGCTCCATATCCCCAAGCTCTATAATAAAACTGGATTTCCCCATATTCATATCTGGAGCAGGGAAGGGTGGTTATACAGCATATCTACAGCTCAGCTACGACATCCCAGAACTAGCCAGAACCAGGAACGAGGTCTTGGAGGTCTACTATGAGGTGACGGGGAAGCCCAGCATCAGGATAACCTCCCTGGACTCCTCCCTCAGGGAGGGGTTCCAAGAGATGAAGATCCTCCTCCAGAACGATGGGGATGCTGCTGCGGAGAGCCTGAGGGTGGTCAAGGTCTACTCCTCCTCAGCCCCAGTGGAGGTGTTGGGATCCTCTAACTTAGGAAGGATTGAGCCCGGGGGGAGGGCTACACTCCCCATAGAGGTCTACATACCCTCATCCCTTAAGGGGGGTCTCTTAACCCTCAGTGTCGAGGCTAGCTGCAACGGGCCGAGCGGGGTGAGCTACACCTTCTCCCGCTCCCTCCTCATCCCCGTGGAGGCCGGCAAATCCCTCGTCGTCGGGAGGGTCATAGACGAGGATGAGAGGCCGATCGGAGATGTACTCGTGGAGATATACTCATCAGATGGGGCCTATATAGGGAGAGTACAAGATGTGGGATACATATCGCCCGATGGAAGGTTCTCAGCCAGCCTAACCCTGGGGAGCTATAGCATCCAGTTCTCGAAGGAGGGGTACTCGAAGGTCACTAAGAACATCTCCCTAAAGTCGGCGGGGGAGATAATCAACCTCGGGGATATAGAGATCTCGAGGTCCATAAGGCTCTCCACCACTACACTAAGCCTTTCAGCGAGCGCCGGGGATAAGCTTCTCTTCCCGTTCACCGTTAGAAACCTGGGAGAAAAAGCCGAGACCCTAGACCTAAACGCATCATGCCCGGAGGGTTGGCAGGTCAAGATCATGGGGCAGGAGGGGAGGGGGGTGAGCAGAGTGGAGCTCACTCCAGGCTCCAGCCTAACCCTCCAGGCGGAGGTCACGGTGCCAGCGACGGCCAGAGGGGTCAACAACCTGACTTTAATGGCCTTAGGAAAGATAGCCTCCCCTCTCACCCTCACAGTTAATGTGGAGTCGATAAGCGAACTCATAGCATCATGCCAGCTCCCTGGAAAGGTATCCTCGGTCGGTGATGTCGTCAGGTTCCAGGTCAATCTGAAGAACCCCCTCGGGGCTAGGGCTACATTCAGGGTCTATGTGGACTCGGTGCCTCCGAACTGGTCGGCGTCGGTTAGGAGCCCTACGGGGGAGCACCTGACACAGGTGACACTGGAGGCTAACCAGGCATTGGAGCTCATCGTTGAGGTCACATCCCCCGCATCCGCTAAGATGGGCGAGGAATACAGCCTGATTTTCAGGGCGGAGTCAAAAGAGGGGAATCTAAGGGGAAGCGTACCTCTCCATGTCACCCTCACCCAGGTTGAGGAGGATGTGAAGTTCTATGTCAAATCTCCGGAGGTGACCGTGGAGGCTGGGAAGACCATAAGGTATCCAATAACCATAATAAACTCCGGCGGAGTCGACAGGCTTCTATCCTTCAGCGTGGAGCCCCCGAGCGACTGGAAGGTCGTCTTCAAGTATGGCGATCTGGAGGTCACAGGCCTCTACCTGGGATCCAAGAGCTCGGAGACCCTAATCATAGAGGCCTCCCCCCCGAGCACGGTCAACGTCGGGGAGTACTCGATCCCGGTAAGGGTCATATCTGAGAGGGGGGTAAAGTACGCCGAGATAGGGCTGAAGGCCACCATCGTGGGCTCCTACTCCCTTGGGGTGGAGGCATCAACCCTCCTGACCAGCGTCCAAGTCGGAGGTTCAACAACCCTCAGGGCGACTGTGACGAACAAGGGCTATACGACCCTGACTGGCCTTAGGCTAAGCGTCGAGATCCCAAGCGGGTGGGAGGTCTCGGTAACCCCCACCATGTTGGAGGCGCTGAGGCCGAGGGAGTCATACTCCTTCAACATAGTCTTGAAGACGGCGGGGGACACCGTGGCAGGGGATTACATGGTCACCCTTAAGGGGCTGAGCGACCAGGCCTCATCCGACCCCGTCCAGGTAAGGGTCACGGCCACCGTACCAACCTCCTGGGGGCTTATAGGGGTGGGGGTAGCCGCCTTCATGGTCATCCTGCTATTCCTTGCCTTCAGGAGGTTTAGGAGGAGGTAAGACATGCCCCAGCCAATAGTGGAGACGCGGGAGCTTACCAAGTATTACGGAGAGGTCAAGGCGGTGGACCACCTCAACCTGACAGTATACGAGGGGGAGTTGTTCGGATTCCTTGGGCCGAATGGGTCTGGGAAGACCACAACCCTCCTCATGCTCATGGGCCTAACAGTCCCCACATCAGGGACCGCCACAGTGGCCGGGTATGACATCGTGAAGGAGTCTAGGGAGATTAGGAGGGTGGCCGGGCTATTGCCTGAGGGGGCGGGATACTACGAGGACCTGACCGCGAGGCAGAACATGGACTATATAGGCCAGCTCAACGGCATCCCCAAGCCTGAGAGGGAGAGGAGGATTAAGGAGCTGCTCGAGGCCGTGGGCCTAGAGAGGTGGGCTGACACGAAGGTGGAGAAGTTCTCAAGGGGGATGAAGCAGCGCCTTGGCATAGCCGAGGTATTGATCAAGAGGCCCAAGATAGCCTTCTTCGACGAGCCGACGATAGGCCTAGACCCGCAGGGGGTGAAGGAGATAAGGGACATAATCCTGAGGCTGAACAGGGAGGAAGGCCTAACCGTATTCTACTCATCCCACCTACTCTACGAGGTCCAGCAGACCTGTAGGAGGGTGGGCTTCATAAGAGACGGGAGGCTCATAGCCACCGACACCATAGAGAACCTCTCTAAGAAGGTGGCCGGGGTGGAGGGGAAGACCCTTGAATTCGAGCTGACAGAGGTAACACCTGAGCTGGTCGCTGAGATAAAGGCCATCGACGGCGTGGCCTCAGTTGAGCAGGAGGGGCTCAGGCTCTATGTCCACATGGAGAGGGATAGGTCGAGGGAGGTCTCGGAGACCATAACGAAGCATAGTTCGGTGATCCTCCTCATGAGGCCGAGGGAGTACAGCCTAGAGGACATATTCCTGAAGTATTACGAGGAGGCTTGAGAGGATGGGCGTCACGGTAGTCTTCAGGAAGGAGCTCGCGGACCATCTGGGGAGCAGGCGCTACCTGGTCCTGTTCGCCCTCATCCTCCTCCTCTCCACGATGTCCGCCTATCAGGGGGTGCTCTATATAAGAGACCGTCCCCAGGCGGGCTTCATGGCCATATTCTGGGGGGCCCAGTTCGGATTCTCCTTCACATACCTAATGGTCTTCTTCGGGCCGATAATAGGGCTGGCTCTTGGATTCGACGCGGTGAACAAGGAGAGGACAAGTGGAAGCCTATCGGTTCTACTATCCCAGCCAATCTACAGGGACGCCGTCATCAACGGGAAGTTCCTTGCGGGGGTCACAGCCCTATCCCTCCTAGGGGTGAGCACCATCACCATAATGAGCAGCCTCGCGACAACCCTCTTGGGATTCGGCCCTGGAGCCGAGGATCTGCTTAGGATAATCCTCATAGCATCCCTCACCATCCTCTACCTCGCCTTCTGGCTAGGCCTAGGCCTCCTCTTCTCCACGGTGACGAAGAAGACCTCGACCTCTATACTCATGTCCATAGCCACATGGCTCCTCTGCTCCATCATGATCTCCATCATAGCGGCCCTAGTAGCCAACATGGTCGCACCCATCCCTATGCCGAGCGGGCCCGGAGCCAACATGACAAGGCTCTTCGAGTCCCCCGAGTACCGGGAGCTGATCCAGAGGAGGTTCACCATTCAATCAAACATCCAGAGGATCTCTCCCGCATACCTATACAACGAGGCCGTCCAGGCGATCATGGGAAGAGCGGGAGGTTCCTTCTTCATAGGGCCGGGGGGAGGCTCCCCCTTCAGGTCGCTAGATATATCCCAGGCCCTCACGATGAGCTGGCCACAGATCACCGCCATAGCCGTCGGCCTAGTCGCCTGCTTCGCCGCGTCATATATCCTATTCCTACGCCTCGAAATAAGGCCGGGAGGCTGATTAGAACCGCAAAGAAACAAGATTATTCAGAGAAGAAATCGATTCTGCCAAGCGCCATACTGAGATCCTCCCTCCCAGACCTTGAAAACTTCCATATTAGGTTTGGGAGGCGTAGGAATAGGCCTCCTCACCTTTGTATGGTAGCCATCAATCCCTCTAGGGGCCCACAAAGCCGCATTTAGGGCATTTATACTCTCTCCCGAAGATCCGGCACTTCTCGCATCTCCAGATGGTAATCTGGCCGCAGTTCGGGCACTCGAACTTCGCCCACTTCTCATCCGGAGTTATCTTTGCTCCACAACCCAGGCATGTCGGCATCGCGGGTCAGCTTCCTAAAATGCCTCTTGAGGCGATATTTAAAGATAGGGGTTTTTCCCTTCGATGCTGCGGTTTACCCTTCATCTTCCCCTTGGTGTGAGGGGGGCTTG
>JAGTQJ010000035.1:12014-12679 GCA_018396515.1 Candidatus Bathyarchaeota archaeon
TGGGAGCCTTCTATATCTAGGTTCTGGAAGCCTCTAATTATGAACTATCTCCTTTGAGATTGATTTTAAAATTTAGTCTTCTCATTATCTCTTCTGCTGCCAGGCTGCCTAGGCTCTTCAGGAGGATCTTGGTGATCCTCGGCTCCCTCAATATTTGGCCGATTAATCCACTCTGCATGTCCATGTCGGCTTTTTTTAGCTGGCTCAATAAAAGGTCCATGATCCAGTCCTCTTCCTTAACCGTTTTGAATATCCTGTCTATCTGCTGGTCGGATAGCCTTTCGAATACTCTCCTTATGGCTAGCATTTGGGAGAACTCCCTCCCCAGGATCTTCCTCCAGGATTCCTGGTATCTTCTAAGGAGGCTCGAGTTCGGGTCGCCTCTCTTCAGAGCGTCGGCCGCTGTTCTTCCGGCTTCTATGGCGCAGATCCCTCCGAGGATTACCCCCCCTCCTGTTGTGGGCTTCGTCTGGCCTGCAGCGTCTCCCACAAGGATTATTCCGTCCCCATAGGTTCTCTTGATGGGGCCCTCGATGAACAGGTTTCCCCCCCTTATGGGGCCCATCCTCCCGCCCTTGAAGCGCTTCCCCACAAACCTCTCAAGCCTACTTGGAGCGTCTCCGGTTTTGCAGGCTAAGCCGCATCTGGCCTCCCCGCCCCCGAGG
>JAGTQJ010000036.1:0-8081 GCA_018396515.1 Candidatus Bathyarchaeota archaeon
CAGGAGGTGGGTGGAGGAGGCAGAGGGGGGATTAAAAGAGCTTAAGAGGCTCATGGATGAGTGCGAATCCCTAGAGATAGAGAGGGTGGGCAGGGAGATTAGGAGGATGTCAGGCATCCAAGGCCACACCTAAAACCGAGAGGTTTATCAGCCCCTAATCAGAGAAGGGGCTGATGTGTCAACTCGCAGCCTACATAGGAGATAGGCCCATAGCCCCCCTCCTCCTGAGGAGCCTTGAGCTCCAGGAGGCCTACTTCGGAGGCCATGCCACCGGGCTTGGAGTCATAACTGCTGAGGGGGAGCTGAAGGTGGAGAAGGATATCGGCCCCGTGGAGAGGGTGAGGAGGACGACTAGGGTGGAGGAGCTGGAGGGCGTGGTGGGCATAGCCCACAGCCGCTTCGGCTACGGGTTCTATGACCCTAGATATAACACGAGGAGGATGGCCCACCCATTCCTAGACTGCAGCGGGACAGTATGCCTTATGCATAACGGCACCATCTCCAACTACAAGAGCCTATGGAAAAGCCTCGAAGATAGGCACAGATTCAACTCCTACGAGGCCGATGTGGATTCTATAACGGACAGCGAGGTCGCAGTCCACATGCTCGAGGAGTATGCTGAGAAGGGCCTCGACGTGGGGGAGGGATTGAGAAGGGTCGCCCGCCACTTAGAGGGATCATTCCTCCTAGCCTGCATCAGCCTCCAAGAACCCGAAGCCGTATGGATAGCTAACTGGCATCAGCCCTGCGTCATAGCCCTGGGGGAAGGAGAGGCCATGTTCTGCAGCAGCCCAGCAGGCCTCAGCGAGGTTCGAGAAGAACTCGATAGGGTATTCGAACCGCCGAAGAACTCCCTAATCAGATTGACCCGTGGAGGAGTTGAGATAACCCCCCTCGACCCAAATCGCAGGGTGCCCAGTCTGAGGCTGAACAAGAATGAGCTTGGAAGAGCCATCCTGGAGGTTCTAGAGAGGAGGGGGGAGGTGGATTTTAGAAACCTATGGTATGAACTAAACCCTCAGGGGTGGGCGAGGAGCTTGGGTATTTCCCCAAGCGAGTTCGAGGAGTTAAGAAGGAGAGGCATAAGCATAGTCAACCCTTACATAGCGACCCTTGAGATGTTAGTCGAGGAGAAGAAGATTATATGCAGGGTTGACAGGAGGCTTGAGGCTGGAGTGGAGGGGGTCCCCCGCTACACATACTCCCTGTCGAAAGAGATTTAGCCCAGCCTAATATTTATATCCTAACCCTCACTACAAATCCAGATGCACAGCGAGAGCCTAGAGGAGTACCTAGAGGCCATATATACCTTCAACGAGAGGGGAAAGCCGGCTAGGACGAAGGAGCTGGCCGAGAGGCTGAGGGTCTCCCCACCCAGCGTGACCCAGATGGTGAAGGAGCTGGCCGAAGATGGGCTTGTGGAGTACGAGCCATACAGGGGAGTGACGCTGACAGGAAGGGGGATGGCCCTAGCCCAGAGGGTGGTGAGGAGGCATAGGCTTCTCGAGCGCTTCCTCCACGACATCCTGGGGCTGAGGAAGGAGAGGATCCACGGTGAGGCGTGTAGGATGGAGCACGGGCTATCCGACGATGTGGCCTTGGCCCTGTGTAAGGCCCTTAACAAACCTGAAAAATGCCCCGACGACGAGAGGCCGATACCACCATGCCCCCTAGCGGTTTCCGACTGCTCCGAATGCGAGGAGGCGAGGGAGAAGGAGGGAGGGACCCAAAGGCTCGTGACCCAGCTCTCTAATCTCAGGCCAGGTGAGAGGGGGAGGGTGGCATTCATAAGAGGCGGAGGCCGTGCCTCCCAGAGGCTCCTCGACATGGGCCTAACACCGGGAGTGAGCATCCAGGTGATCAATGCAGCCCCATTCAGAGGCCCAATGGAGATCTCGGTGAGAGGAACCAAAATAGCACTGGGGAGAGGGCTAGCCGGGCACATCTTCGTAGAGGTTGAGGATCTACCACCCATCAAACGCCCACACCCCCACGGCCCCCATCACGAGGGTAGATGAACAGGTCGGTTTAATGGAGCCCAAGCGTCTTAGAATAGCCCTGGCTGGCAACGCTAATGTTGGTAAAAGTGTCATTTTTAATCATCTCACTGGGCTCCATCAGCACATAGGCAACTGGCCTGGCAAGACTGTGGAGAAGGCTGAGGGGACCCTCAGCTTCGGGGGATACCTCATAGATGTAATAGATCTACCTGGGATCTATAGCCTATCCACCTTCTCCCTCGAGGAGCTGATCTCCAGGGAGTACATAGCGGTGGAGAGGCCGGATGTCGTTGTGAACGTGGTTGATGCCTCAAGCCTCGAGAGGAACCTCTTCTTCACCATTCAGCTCATGGAGCTCGGGGTTAAGATGGTCGTTGCCCTAAACCAGATCGATGTGGCTGAGAGGAGAGGGATCCACATAGATGTCGAGAGGCTGATGAAGCTACTCGGGGTTCCAGTGGTAGCAACGGTGGCCATCAAGAACATAGGCCTCCATCAACTCATGGCAAAGGTCTTGGAGGTCGCGGAGGGTGGGGAGGCACCGAGCCCGCTCAGATTTGGGAAGGAGGTTGAGAGGAGGATAGAAGCCTTATCGGAGGCTGTTGGGGGGGGTTGAGACCCCCTACCCAAGAGGTGGATCGCGTTGAAGCTCCTCGAGGGCGATGAGGAGGTTCAGAGGATGGTGTATGGAAAGAGGCCTCAACTCAGGGATCTTGTGGAGAGGGTGAGGAGGGAGATAGAGGAGATCCACGGCCATGATGCCCCGAGCGTCATAGCCTCCGAGAGGTACTCGCTGGCGAGCAGGATAGCCTTAGAGGCCTCAACCCAGACCACCCCCAAGAGGGGCTTGGCTGAGTGGTTTGATATGGCCACATTGCACCCAATCTCGGGATATGCTTTCATGCTCACTGTCATCCTCACAATGTTCTACGGCATCTTCACTATGGGGGAGTGGATATCAGTTTATCTCGAGGGGGCCTTTGGGATCCTCAAAATGGTTTATGATTCCCTATTCCAAGGAGCCCTCCCATCACTATTCTGGGAGGGGGTAGTAGAGGGGGTAGCCGCAGGAGTGACCATAGCCCTCCCCTACATAGTTCCCTTCTACATAGCCCTATCCGTCCTCGAGGATTCAGGATATATGGCTAGGATAGCCTACCTCGCAGACTCGGCGATGCATAGGATAGGCCTACATGGGAAGGGGTTTATACCCCTGGTCCTGGGCTTCGGCTGCAACGTGCCAGCAACCCTTGGATGCAGGATAATGGAGACCGAGAGGGAGAGGCTAATCTGCGCCTTCACAGCCACCCTCATCCCATGCGCTGCGAGGAGCGTTGTGATAATGGGGCTCGTGGCCCGTTATCTGGGATTCGGGTGGGCCGCCGCATTATATTTAATAGACTTTGCCCTCATATTCGCCCTCGGAAGGATAGCCTTCAAGGTTGTCCCAGGAGAACCATTAGGCCTCATAATGGAGATGCCCCCTTACAGGTGGCCCACCCTAGCTGTGACGGCTAAAAAGGCCTGGTTCAAGCTTAAGGACTTCGTTTATACCGCATTTCCGATAATGGTCCTTGGAAACCTCACGATTACCTTGGCGGATAGACTGGGTTTCCTAAAAAACGTTCAGAGCCTCCTAACGCCTATAACCGTCTCGTGGCTTGGCCTCCCTTCAGCCTCTGGCGTGCTCCTGATCTTTGGAATACTTAGGAAGGAGCTTGCACTAATCCTACTCGCTTCCATGCTTGGAACGACGGACTTCTCCGCGATCCTGACACCCCTCCAGATGTTCGTCTTCTCATTCGTCACTATGGTCTACATCCCATGCATAGCCACTATATCGGTCTTGATCAAAGAGTTCGGGTATAAGAGGGCTGCTATAATAAGCCTCTCCGAGATAGGGCTAGCTATATTCCTGGGGGGGATTCTGTCACGCATCATGTCTCTCCTCGGCTTGGGTTGATCGTAAGCCCTGCTAAGTCAGATTTATGTCGTAGAGTTCGAAGAGGAGCCTCGCGCAGGCCTCGTAGTGCTTTTTCGCTCTCTCGTAAGCTATAGGAGCGTAGTCTTTGAAGTATTCCGCGTCCAGGCCTTTCTCATAACCATATCCGGCCAATCCTCTAAGCTCCGCGAGCTCGGAGATATTGCAGGCTAGGTCATCGATGATCTTTACGAACCACTCAGGAACGCCCTTAATTCTTGAGATCTCTTTGAAGGCCGTGCTCACGTCGTGTTCCTTTGGGTACTCCACCCCCAGCGCTATAAGAACCGCCTTAGAAGCCTGCTCCACGGCCATCTGGGATGAGTATACCACATCGTCCCATCTCTCGTCTTCAACGGCTCTGAGAGCGCCCCTCAGCCACCTTCCACCCCTCTTTAAGGCGGACCTAGCTAGGTCTATGTTCGTCGTCCCACTCAAGATTTATCACCTCACCTGCACTGACATCCTTCAGGATCCAATAGGATTTTCCATTTGGAAGCGTTACCTTTCTGGATCCCAATTTCTCCAGCTTTAATCTCAGGTTTTCAAGCGCTCGGTTTAAGAGACCTTCCCTATCGTAAAGGATTATTCCGTCGATCAATGCATCCAGATATATTCGGTTAAACCTCTTAGCCTCATCAAGGCTTAATGGATAGTTTTGAATAATCGGCCAGAAACCGGCGTTTAAAGTGTTATGATACTCTGGGCTCATCGCAAGCTCCTTTTTCGCCTCGCTGAGCTCCTTGAGCCTAGTCCAGATGGGCTTATCACCCCACCCATCGGCCACCACAAGGATGTCAATATCGCTATTCTTATCCCATTTTCCTCTAGCTATCGAGCCGAATAGCATCAAACCAGCCAGTCTTCCACCTAGATGCTTATTCAGTATCTCACAGTATCTTCTAATCAAAGGCGCGAAGTGTGCATGAGGGATCCTCTCAATGTTTTCAGGTTTAAACCTCGGTGAGTATAAGGCTCCCTCTAACTCCTCCAAGATTCTAACAACCTCATGGCCCCTCTGGGTCGATCGATATTCGCCATCAAAATCCTCCACAAGTCCAAGACGGTTAAGCATCTTTAACTTGATCGAGAGAGTCCTTGGGTTTTTCACCACCGTCTTGAGATCCTTGAATCTGGCATTTCTATCCATTAGAAACTTGAGGATCCTGTAGGAGAACTCGTCGAACATGCGCTTTGATATACTTCATTATATTTAAATTTTACTTTTTTATTGTAAGCGACCGCCCCTCCCCCAAGGTGGAGGCCATAAATGGGTTTGGGATAACGCTACATCACGCTCTAAAATCTGCAGTGTGAAGAGCCCCGTGCCCTCTCCGGGCTCGATGATGGCCTTCGAGGGGGTCTTTCTAAGCTCCTCTCCGATCTCCCTGTCTGCTGGCTCACCTCAACGTTTTTCTTTCCTAAGCTCCTTGACTTTTCCAGTTTTCCTTTAAGATGAGGAGATTTTATTACTCATTATTTCGTAACCATTTTAAGCATCGAGGATTGCCGATTTTCTCGAAATCTTATTCAATCCTTTGCCCCTACCTTTCATTACGACCAGAATTTCCTCCACGTATTGATATCATGAAGTTAGCTGCTTCATCACCTCTTCCACTTTATCCTCCATTCTGCGTGGCTTATCTCTCCTATCATCTATCTTTATGTCTGTCTCAACCCTTTTAGCGCCAGCTCTGAAGAGGGCTTCATGAGCCCTCAGAACCACACCCAGGGCCTCTTCAACGCTATCGGCCTCCAAGATTGTCGACATGGGTGTAAGTTGAAACCTGAACCCTGAGCTCTTCACCTCTCTCAGGGCCTCAGCCACAAAGCTTGATACTCCAACGCCCACACCAACCGGGGAGGTTGAGAATTGGACAATTACCTTTATACCCCTTTCTGATCCCTCAGACATGGGAATAGACCTGATCTCTGATCTCCCCAGCCCTCCTAATTAATTATATGATGTTGGGTCAGCGTGATGGCCAATTAATCTAGAGGAGAATGGAGCAGTGGTCGTTTCAAGTTGAATGATGATTGAGAAGCTCATGCTTCTGGGCTCTATTATAGTTAAACCCCCTCGGGGTTATTCGCCCTCCCAAGGGCTCGTTCTCCCAGAAAGATATTTAGATCGGGAGGCTTTATGGTCTTTTAACATGTTCCCCATCGGCGATGAGGTGCATAGGAGGATCACCCCATATGTGAACTGGGCCCTCATAGTCATCTCAACCCTGGTTTTCCTGTGGCAGACATCATTTGGTGAAAGGCACTTCGTCTATACCCTCTACAACTATGGTCTCATCCCCGCTAGGATTGAGGCGGGGAGGGGTTACCACACCCTTGTCACGAACATATTCCTCCATGGGGGATGGATGCACCTGATAGGAAATATGCTCTTCCTATATATCTTCGGAGACAATGTCGAGGATGCCTATGGCCACCTCGGCTATCTGGCCTTCTACATATTCTCTGGAGTGGCTGCCTCCCTCTTCTGGATGCTTACCGCCCTTGGAGACCGATACCCGGCCGTTGGGGCCTCAGGCGCCATCTCAGGCGTCTTGGGTGCCTACTTCGTCCTGTTCCCGGAGGCGAGGATCAGGACATTGATAAGGTTTGGATTCTTCTGGCAAGTTGTTAGGGTCTCGGCTTATGTATGGATAGGCATGTGGTTCCTATATCAGCTCCTTCTAGCCATGTTACCGATAAATACAGGTGTGGCGTATTGGGCTCATATAGGAGGTTTCATATTCGGCCTGGTTATCGCTAAGGCCTTCAAACCAAAGGAAAGGCTTAATGCTAGAGAATACTACTATTATTAAATTTTCTATTTTGAGTTCTATTTCAAGATCTTTATTCTCGATGGTTCTACATTGGAGGAGAGCAGTTCTCTTAGGGTTATCGCCTTTCCATCCGACTGGTGGATCTTTTGCCTGGCTGTCCTTGAGAAGGAGAAGGCGGCGATTGTCAAGGGGTGGGAGAGGGCTCCGGATCCCAAGACCTTCCCAGGGACGGCTATTACGTCTCCTTCCTTCGAGTGGCGGTCTATCCTGCTCAAGTTCACCTCAGCCCTTGCCCTCCTAGGCCTTTTCAGCTCCTCAGCCAGGGCCCTCCATAGGGCCGCTCCCCCTCTTGAGGCCTTCTCGAGGGCTCTTATGGTCGAGACTAGCTCCGGGTTTTTCACTCCTCCTCTTCCTCCTCCTCTTCTTCGTATTCCTCCGCCGCCACCCTGTATAGGCCTCTCCCTACCTCCTCCACAACCTCGAACTCCTTTATCTCCTCCATCAATTCGCCTCTCCTCATCTTCTCTGAGAACTCCTCGAGCTTCCCAATTAGGATCTTTACAGCTTCAGATACTATACGCTCGGGTGGGAGGCAGCCGGTGGATTCTACGGTGAAGATGAAGGCCTTTCCAACCCCCTCTGTTCCACCAATCCCCAGGGCCTCGAGCTGCCTCTCATCAACCTGCTGGTATATGCAGCAGGAGACTGGCTGCCACTTGGCGTGGACCTTCCCTAGGCCCAGCCTTGCGTAGGCCTCAAGCTTCACCGTCTGTCCAGGTGCCAGCTTCACCAATGGAATCTCGGAGCTCACCGGCCTTATCATGGGATCTTCTGGAATGAGGTCTCCTGAGTAGACCGTCCTCGCCTCGCCCTCCGCGGATACATCTAGAGTGAGGACCGCTCTACACCTGCTGCAGCCGAGCTCGCTTCCACAGTCACATCTCTCCGGTAGTACATACCTTTCCAAGTCGGTTTTCAGCGGAATCAGGCCTAGCCTGTGTGCTAGGATCTCGTCGTGCATAACGGAGGTGTTCGCGAAGATGAAGACATCCTCTATGGCCATGCAGGGAACCTCAGATATCATCGTCCTCCTCAGGGCGTTAGCGAAGGCTGTGTCGCATCCCATAAGTATGAATCTTAATGTATCTCCCTTTAGGGTTAGGGCCTCAACCCTCAGCTTCTCGCCCAAAGATTAAGGCCTCCTTCCCCTCCTCCCTCCCGGTTTACGGGTTCCGTCGTGGGGGAGAGGCGTAACCTCCTCTATCCGGCCTATGTTGAATCCGCTTCTGGCCAGTATCCTTATCGCGGCCTGAGCCCCCT
>JAGTQJ010000036.1:8089-12578 GCA_018396515.1 Candidatus Bathyarchaeota archaeon
GTCTTGGACTTAGAGCCTCCTGGAGCCCTCACCTTTATGTGGATGGATGTGATCCCCTTATCCCTGGCCGTGTCCACGACGTGTTGAGCAGCCTTCATAGCCGCGTATGGAGATGGTTTGAGCCTATCGGCCTTCACGAACATCCCCCCGGACGCGAAGGCTATCGTCTCAGCCCCTGAAAGGTCTGTCATGTGGACCAGGGTGTTGTTGAAGCTGCTATAGATGTGTACGACCCCCCACTTCTCCCCCTCGCTCATCTCCTATCCCCCGCCATCCTGGCCGAGGCGACCTCAACCCTCAACGGGTGATCCTTAACGGAGAGGGGGCTCAGCGGGGAGTAATCTACCTCAGCCTCCTCATCGGCCTTAACCCAGTAGCTTGGAACCCTCACCCTCCTACCCTTCACAGATATGTGCCCATGGACTATCAGCTGCCTAGCCTGGAATAGGCTCTTAGCCAGGCCCTTCCTGTAGATGAGGGTCTGGAGCCTCCTCTCTAGGAGATCCTCGATCCTGAGGCTGAGTACATCATCGATGGTTGCCTCCCTCTTGAGGAGGCCTAGGTGCTGAAGCCTCCTTATCAGCCTCCTCTCAACCTCAGCCCTTCTAGCTGGGTCGAGGGACTGAGCCTCTCTGGCTATCCTCCTGATCTTGCTCAACTGGGTCCTGTGACGCCACAGCTCTCTCTTATTCCTTAATCCATAGGCCCCGATGAGCCTAAGCTCCTCCATTAGGGCGGCCTGATCATAGGGGCGCTCGGGAGTGACATACCGTTTATGCTTCTTCTTAGGATCCCCCAAGTTAAATCCCTCCAGCTACTTGGCCTGGGACTTCTTCGAGACCCCCACGGCCCTCCCCTTCCTGCCCGTGGTCTTGGTCCTCTGCCCTCTTACCTTCAAGCCCCTCATATGGCGATCCCCCTTCCAGCTCCTTATCTCCTTCATAAGCTCTATGTCCTCCCTCACCCTAAGCTCTAAGTCCGAGCCCGTTAGGTGTAGGTCCCTTCCAGTCTGGGGGTCCTTCCTCCTGTTAAGCATCCATGAGGGCAGGCCTGAAGGGTCCCTCAATATATCCTCCAGCATCTTAACCTCAGCCTCAGAGAGGTCTCCAAGCCGTCTAGTTGGATCAAGCCCCGCTAAGCGGACTATGGCGTAGGCTAACCTCATACCCACCCCCTTGATCCCCCTCAGGGCGTGGGGGATGGTTCTAGACCCATCAAGCGTCGTCCCATGGAGCCTCACAAGGTGCTTGAACTCACCGGACACAGGATCTTCCCCGTCAGCTTAGAAGCTAGAGCTATAAAGGGCTATTTATGGATTTCTAGAAGCTCACCAAATCGGCTCTGATCCAGCCTCTGGATAACCTTCTCGACACATTCCCTGGATGCATGGACTCAGCGATTGAATGTGAAGGAAAAGTCATTATGAACCTTTGTCATCCGTTTTAGGGTATAGTTCTTAAGATGAAAGATATATTCAGAGGCTTCTTAGCCATCGTGCCGTAGAACACTACACTATATTGAAAATTCTCCATTTTTCATTTTCAATCTAGATATTACCATATATTCATAAAAGATTGAGTTACGGTATGCTATTCAAATCCATAGAGTTTTCTTGTATTTTCTCCTAAAAGCCTTTTAAAGTCCTCTTCCCCCAGCTCTGCAGCCCTCGCCTTTTCCAGCTCCCAAGAGGGATGCCCATATGGTATATCGTCACCATAGAGAACTCTATCTGATCCAACTCTGATCATCGCCTCCTTTATCTTTGTGTGCATAGGCATACCGCTTGTCTCTAGATATATGTTTGGATTTCTTTCGGCGATCTCTATAGCGCCGTTTATGTAGACGATGTGCCCATGGCCCATATGGACGAGCACCATCTTAACCTTTGGAAAATTCCTGGCGAGGGGTTCGAAGGTCCATGGGAGGCTGAATGGCGGATGCCCGCAGTGAAACTGTATTGGGACGGCGAACTCCTCAGCCACCTCAGCGACCGAGTGAACAATGGGCTCATAGGGGAGAAAGGCGTCGAAGAGGGGGTGAAGCTTTATCCCTATGAAGTTCTCCCTATTTAGGTATTCCCGGAGCTTATTCTCACATCCCTCCTCCCTCGGGTTGATCCAGACATTGGCTAGGAGGTCCCTAGAGCCCCTGACAGCCTTGGCCACCATCTCATTATCCCTGCTCATCACTATGCACCTGCTGTAGTTGTACCTCCTCATCAGCCTCCTCAACTCATCTGGGAAGATGGAAACCCCGAAGAGTTGGCCTCCTTGCCCTATGTGGGCGTGAGCATCGACTATATAGTAATCGTCCCACCAGCTCATCTCCCCTCCTCCGCCTTTCCATAGGCCTCGATCCTCTGCCTGACCGACTTTCTATAACTGGAGATTCCAGGATAGACCCGGAGAGCCCCGATGGAGAGGATCACAGTCGCTATGTAGCTTAGGATCCTCGTGGGGGTGGGGGAGAGGAATAGGAGGAGCCATGCCCACATGCTGGAAGGCCCAAGGAGGAAGTAGTAAACGGGCGCGTATGCTATTGTGTTAACGGCGGAGCCGACTATCGTGGCCGCGACTATTCGGAGAAACTTCACATGATCCAGAGTGGCCGATTCGCCGGCCACCAATCCGCAGGCTAATCCGCTGGCAAGTTTGCAGAGTGGTGTGAATGGGGCCCAGATGGGCGCCTCAAGAATATCCACGATCATACCTCCAATCCCACCGGCCAATCCTCCTATAAGACCACCGAAGAGGATCGACGCAGTCCACATAACGACGTTCCCGAAGTGCATTAGGCCCCCGAAGGGGAGGGGGAAAGCCCATGCGGTGGTTATAGCCATCAAAGCGCTAAAGGAGGCTATCAGGGAGTAATCCCTCGTGTCGAGGGTTTTCACCCTTACCAAAGCGTCTTGAAGCCTCAAAAGACCACCAAAGTATTATAGTTAAAACTATAATATATAAATTCCCCTGCCCTCCTAATCCTCAATGTCAGAAGGAGACGACTCAACTCCCTACTACGAACCCCCTTCCCAGGAGGATTTCCCCAAAGTCATCTCATCCCTTGGAGTCGGGGCAGAACTCATCTATTGGATATTTGGCGCCTCGAACCTCTCAGGAAGACTTGAAATGGCTTTTGGAGTGACCACCAAAGGGGGCTTGAGGGTGTCAATACGGATGAAAACTCATATAATGGGATTTGGATGCGTCGGTTGAGAAGCCACTTGAAGACTTAATGAATATGGGGGCGGTATGACTTCTCTTAGAAGGCCCTTCTGGACAACGATTAATCTCACTGCTATGATTATGACCTTTTCTTAACAAGTCAACTTTCATATATAAAATTCCACAACCAAGGGCTCGTAGGGAGAATCTGAGCTACTTCTTCGTCCAAGTGTTAGATATTTCAATGAAGCCGAGCAAAAATATTTTTGAGTAGGTCACATATAATAAAATAGAAAATGGTCGAAAGAGTCATAACAGGCATATCGGGATTGGACGAAATACTTAATGGAGGAATTCCAAGGAGGAACATAGTTTTGCTTTCCGGTGGGCCTGGTACAGGAAAATCGATACTCGGTCAACAATATCTTTACAATGGACTACTTCGTGGGGAGCCTGGAATATTAGTAGTTTTAGAAGAGCACCCAGTCCAGGTGAGAATATCAATGTCTCAGTTTGGATGGGATGTGAGGGCTTATGAGGAGAAGAATGTGTTCGCAATAGTCGATGCGTTCACTGCAGGAATAGGCGAGGCAGCTAAAAGAGAAAAGTACGTCGTAAGGGACCCCGGAGACTTTCAGATCCTGCTAGATGTCCTGAGAGATGCTATAAAGGACGTAAATGCTGAGAGAACCGTTGTAGATTCAGTCTCGACGTTATATATAACTAAGCCTGCCATGGCTAGAAGCATGGTTCTACAGTTGAAGAAAATCCTGTCTGGAATGGCCTGTACTTCACTACTAATCTCTCAGGTAAGTGTGACCGAGAGGGGATTCGGTGGCCCAGGCGTAGAGCACGCTGCTGACGGTATAATCAGGCTCGACTTAGATGAGGTTGAGGGAGAATTGAAACGTAGCATAATCGTCTGGAAGATGCGCGGCACGTCACATTCTATGAAACGTCACCCGTTCGTTATAACCAACAGGGGGATAGAAATAAAAGCGGTCGAGACGATAAAGATTGGTGAGAGTGCATGAGCGAGGAAATCTCCCTCTCCCCTTTAGGCAAGGAGCAAATAAATAAGCTCGAGGCCGCCCTCCTGATAGGTACGATATTCAGGAGCGACGTACTAGAAGAACTGAAAGATCCTTCAGAAAGGTTAACGTGGGTTGACTCGCTAGCTGTAGCGGCCGCAGCCATTGCAAGAGAAAGAGCTAGGATGACAGTATCGCAAATAGCTGAAGACATAGGTAGGAGCGAGGTGGCAGTAAGAAACCATCTTACGGGTAAGACCAAGGCAGGTCAGCTAACTCGCCAAACGTTAGAGAGGT
>JAGTQJ010000037.1:0-10470 GCA_018396515.1 Candidatus Bathyarchaeota archaeon
TAACGGTGTTTCCTTCTCCTAATGGTGGCCAAGGCCCCAAGCTATATAACCCGATTCTCATCCTCCCAAGAGAAGATCAGGTTAGGAGAATCCATAACCATAACGGGCTCGATAGATCCACCCCTAGCCGGCGTGACCATAACAATCACCTACAAGAGGCCCGACGGCTCAACGGTCAAGAGAACCCCAACCACAACCTCAGCCGGGGCCTTCAGCGACACTTACAAGCCCGATGCGGCTGGCGCTTGGATCGTGGAGGCATCCTGGGAGGGGAACGATGTCTATGAGCCTTCCAAGAGCCTCAGCCTGTCCCTCTTCGTAGAAGAGGTCTCGATTCTAGAGCGATATTCATTGTTCCTCGAATTGGTAGCCCTTATGGGGTTAATTATCGGGATAACAGCCTATGCCACCATTAGGAGAAGGAAACACCGTTAAGGACAAAGTAAGCCATTAAAGACAACTCAAAATCCACATCAAATGATTTTAAAATAACCAACTCCATAAAGGGATCATCAATTTTAATCCCGTCATCTTAAAGGATCCTTACACAACATATCGCCCAGAACATTCTCAAAGGCATTCTCCCGAGAACCCCACAAACTGGACACAAACCAATCCAAAAGGGCGGTGTCACAAGGGGAATCGACCTCAATCCAGCGGCGTAAAACGTTTAAATTCGTTATAGGCATCTACGAAATGGGCGGCCGTGGTCCAGCCTGGTCAAGATCTTGGCCTTCCAAGCCAATGACCCGGGTTCAAATCCCGGCGGCCGCACTCCTTCAAAAAATAAAAGAGAAGGTAATAAAATTGAAGTAAATATTGAGCAGGTGGGGAAAAGTGGAAAAAGGTAAAAGATTCTTTAGAGCTCATGACATAATTCAATTCCAAAGTCAAGACATTTTATCTCCGGTTGTAATAGATGCAAGAGAACGTAAACCTACAATAAAAGCAATTATCAGAAATTACATGGTCTTAAATAAGTGGGGTTATAGGTGCAGGAGTTAGTGCCTTAGCTACTAGCAATTTTATGGGAAGTATAACTGGCGCTGTAGTAGAGGCGTTAAGAGCTGAGGTTTTAGAAGTGGGAATAAATGTCCTAAGATATTTGCAAAATCCTTATAAAAATATTTTAATATAGGCGATTTTTAATTTTGCGAGGTTTTGCGGCTTTTTATTTTAGAAATAAAACTAGTTACCCAAAAATTTAACTACATTGAATTATGTAAAGGAGAGGTACCTTTAATTAGCTCGATGACTTCTCATTTAGGGGCCTTTCGATTGTGAATGATTTTACTCCTTCCGGGCTCACGTAAGGCAGTTCTCATTTTCAGCGTTAAGAAGCCATAGTAAAGCTTTAATTGTAGCACGTTGTTTCTTTTGGCTCATCTTTCAAGGCTGTTTGATACTTAACTTCTATAGGTATTTGGTTTCTGGGTCTATGATGTCGATTGTTCCGCATATAACGTATGGCTTGCCATCAATGTTCAGCTCTCTTGTGTAGGTGAAATCGCCTTCATTTTTGAACCTAAGTTTTAATGCTTCCTCGATTAATTGACCGACAGCGAATCTAGAATTGTACGTCTCAGCCCTTTCCAGTTCTGGAAACCTCAGCCTCATTTTACGCTTTTCAGAGCATCCTCAGATTTCGTGAACAAAAAGAAGGATTTTGCCAGCTTCTCTGTATTTTGCCCTCAGTTCTTCTCTAGCGATAATGAATTTATTAGCCATGTCAAAGAATATCTGGTCAATTCGCTTTATTGTTGTTGACTCCATTTTCGGTTCAGCTCCTCAACGGTTTTAGCAATGGAATTGCTGTCGGCCTCTTTTGAAAACCCAATGAGCTTATCAAGAATTTCTGAAGCTTCTTTAAGCGAAAGGTTTTCTGGGAATCTGCTTTATGCCAAACTTATGCGATGCTTCCCTCTGCTTTTTAGTTGCCAACTGCTCTTCGCTCGGGGAAGCATCTTCGGCTTTGGCTTTAGATTGAATGGCTTCGGCCAAGTCCCTGGCCACTTCCTCAAACACTTTCAAGACGATGGCTAAGACATCCGAGTTCCTCTCCAAGACCTTCTTATATACACCTTATCGTAAAGCTGGCAGTAAAATTCTATCCTATCATCCAACTCCACACTCATACCTCCTTAGCGGTTTGCTCCGCCAACCCAAACCCCAACATTCTCCCCTTAAGGTCTGAGTTCGCAGAGCGAGCCGAAGGCGAGCGATAAGAAGGGTTTATGTCTTCGAAACGCTATAAAATATGCGAGCATTAGGGAGCAAATCTTCCTTCATTTTGCTTTATAATCTTTTATTTACCTTCTTTCTTTTTCATATCGCTTTCATTTAATTTTTAAAAGAGCCTCATTTATTCATTATTTTTATTAGCATTTAACGACTTCCCAGTGTTTGTTTAATATCCAAAGTTGTTTCTCTAGGAAGTATATACTCAGAGGAGGGGGGAGGGGGTAGGTTTAAGATATGGATAAAGATGAGGATAAAGAAGCGGTGAAAGATATGGATAAAGATGACTTCTTTTTTTGAATAATTACCCTTCTCACTACCACCCTCTCCATTCCTATATCCCTCCTCCTCAGCCCTCCCATTAATCGAACCAGATATCCGGCATACCTGGGTTAACTGGTCTGCCCACCTCATAAGCTCATGTATAAATGGGTCTACTTTACGGTCGCTTAGAAATGTGCGGAAACCCCCTCAACGAGTGGAGGGTGTAGGGGTTCCTGCCCTTAAATGCACCTGTTAGTTCATGGGCTGTCTTGCGGAAATACTCTTGCATAGTTCTAACAGACACGTGGTGGATGGCGATGCATCCTCAAGCCGAAGGCTCGGCAGATGTTCTTTAAGAAGCTTGACAGCCAGATCCCAAGAAATCCCTAAGGAACCTCGACCACTATAAAACTCAAGAGCTTCAACCCTCGACCATAAACATCACAAAGGCCAGCCTTCAAAACCAGAAGGGAACCCCTTTAAATCCACAGCATACGAGCACACCAAAACACAACACCAAAAATCATCCAAACCCAAAAACCCAGAAACCGAGGGTGTTAAGCTGGGAGCCCACACCATCATAAAGATAGAGGACAGAACCGCAGAAACATACATCATCGTTAGACCAAAAGGTACAACACCACTCATAGGCGCAGTGGCCCTAGAACAGATGGGCTACAAAGTGGACCCAACAACAGGAAAACTCATTACTCAATTATAGGATTACCGCTAATGCTCTAACACCAAGAACATAAACTCCAGCCCAGCTGGGTCAGAATAGTAGTTGCTAATCTGGCTTACAAATTTTTTCTATGTCTTGTAGGTCTAGTGCTATGAAGCCTTCTCCTCTAATCTTTTCTTTATCCTCTATTTTTTTGGCCATTATTCCTAAGTTGAACTCTTTAACTTTTGGTATTTGACTAGCTTTAATGTTAAGTTGGGATAGCAGCTTCTTTGCTTCTTGATATGTCAGTTCCTTCCATTTCGATTCGATGGCTAGGGCTTTTTCGCCTTTTATGCCAACTATGTCTATTTCCGTTTCTTTCCACCACCATTTCCCAATCTTTCCAACCTGTAAGGGGAGGAGGCCTTTCCTTGCCATCTCGGCTATAACCTCGATGCATATGTCCTCGAAGATTCTTCCTAGGTATGTATTGAAATCTTCTTTGATGTTTTGCCAAACGTTTTTCTCTAATCCCAGTTCAAGCTGCCTTTTGTTAGGCCTGACGAAGCTGAACCAGAAGCTGAAGAAGGGGTCTCTTATCCTGTACAGCCCCCTCCTTGCTTCAGTCTCAGTGACAGGTATCACTCGTTCGATTAAGTCGAGGTTCTCCAGCGTTTTCAGGTAGGTTGTGGCGTTCTCCCTGCTTAGCCCTACTGCGTCGGAGATCTCGCTTAGGGTGATCTTACCTTGGGCTATTGCCGAGAGCATATCCATGTAACGCTGCGGCATCCTTACCTCCTCCATAAGGAGCATTTCAGGTTCATCATGCAATGGTGAACGCTTGCTTAGGATCTTATCAACAATATTCTCTTCCAAGCTCAGGTTTTCATCTACAAGTTCTAGATAGGCTGGAGTTCCCCCGAAGCTCCCATATATTGAAACAAGCTCCTCAGGCGAGTACTTCTTGAACCATTCAAATAGGTCTAGATACTTCAAGGGTTCGATTTTAAGGGAGAGCGTCCTTCTCCCATATAGGGGTGCATCCCCGCTTAGGGCCACCCTCCTTATGGCGCCAAATGAGGAGCCTGAGAGGATGAGGAGGCATTTACCCTTGGACAGCCTTTCATCCCAATACCTCTGCAGCATTGATATGGCGCCGTTGATGTTCGTAAGCCTCTGGAACTCGTCAATCACTATGGCATCATTGGACGCTGACTTCTTGGCGATATACTCCATAAACGAGGCGAAGTCCGCAAACCTGAAGCCCTCGAAGAACTCATCCTCAACAGCACGGGAGAGCTCAGCAAGGATTGTTTTTTCCTCAGAATTTGGAACATAGAGGTAGAGCCCACGCTTATCCCTTAGGAATTCCTGGATAAGCCTAGTCTTTCCAACCCTTCGCCTGCCATAGAGGAGCACCAGGGCGGCCTTCCCCCTAGCGAGAAGCCGCTCGAGCGTCTGCATCTCATCCCGTCTATCGACAAATTGTAGAATCATGATTGTAACAATCATGATTGTAACATTTAAACTTTACATCACCGTAACGGAGATGGAGGGAGAGAAGATGGCTTATTTACGACCGGGGGCGAACCTTATGTATGCGCCTGATATCTTTTGTTTACGGGGAAGTTTGCCGCTCAGTCCCTTTAGCTGTAAGGAGTTCCAGAGGAGCTTGAGAGGGAAATTCAAGAAGTGATTGAGCGGGAGGGTCTGGATAAGGCCACGGCTGTGAGAAAACTTCTTGAGTTAGCATTGGGGAATGGCGTAAGCAGACGGCTCTTGAGTTGCTGCGTGATGGAAAGGTAACCTTTGCTAAGGCTGCGGAAATGGCAAGCTCTCCCGCAAAGGCATCGCAGACGCCAAAGTTATTTCAAAAAGATGTTTTCAAAGTGTAAAACCAAAAAAACACAATCTTCCTGGAGACCCTTTTGCAGACGAAGGGGCTTCATGTAACCGGTGCTGAAGTTCTAGCCATAGCTAAAGAGTTCGGCGGAATTGTCATAATCGACGATGAAGTTGCGAGGGAATGCTAAAATCTATGGGATAGTCTATGCTGGAACCCATACATTTTGGTTAAAGCGGTTTCTCAAGGGCTAATCGCAAAGGAAAAGGCAAAACAAGCAATAAACCACATGTTCTTCTCCGGATGGAGATGCAGCGTTGAAACTTATGCGAAAATTATGGAAAGTTTAGAAAGGCTAGGAGAGAATAAGCGGTGAGCAGGGCTGAAAAAGGGCAAAACAATGCCTTTCTCACCACATAACTCCAAACCAACCACATGCAGCCCATTCACCCACATAACGGGATTTGGCTTGGGCGCTTGATTGCTTGAGGTTGTGTGAAACGGCAGTCGTCCTTTTAAGAGGCTGGTGGCCATTAAGAGGATGAGGTCTATGAGGGAGAGGGTTCAAGCTTCTAGGATGGGTATCTGGAGGTACAGCCACAAGCTCCCTCATGTTGAAGCTCCTTATAGGCTATCTATGGGGGAGGGAGGCACCCCCCTCCTAAGGCTCAGGGATTCGAACCTCTGGGTTAAGGCCGATTACATGAACCCCACCTCCAGCTTCAAGGATCGGGGTGTCGCATATCTCATCTCGAAGGTTCTTGAGGAGGGGGCTGAGGGGGTTGTCATAGACTCCTCCGGGAACGCCGCGGTCTCCACCGCCGCCTACTGTGCAAGGGCCGGCCTCAGGCATATAGCGGTCATGCCCAGGTACAGCCATATGGAGAAGAAGGTCCACGTCTTATGGCATGGATCCACGGTGCTGGAGGTCCCTGACAGAGATTCAGCCCGCATCTATGCAAGGAGGCTCTCCAAGGAGCTGGGTTTGAGGTATATAGGGTTCGCATTGGAGCCTAATGCTGTTCCCGGCTTCAAGACAGCGGCCTACGAGATAGAGGAGGAGTTCACCCCAGAAGCCATATTCATCCCGACGGGGAGCGGGACGAACCTCGTCGCCATAGCCACCGCCTACCTCGAGATGTATAGGGATGGAGAGGTGGAAAGGGTTCCAGAGATCCACTGCGTCCAATCAGCGGCCTGCGCCCCCATCTCCGGTGAGTTCACCGAGTACGAGCCCATCAACTCCACCTTGGCGGAGGGGGTGATAGTACCCCACACCGAGAGGAAGGATGAGGCTGTGAGGCTGATCAGGGAGACCGGAGGGACGGGATGGGTCGTCGACGACGAGGAGATATACAGGGCCCTGAGCCTCCTCGCATCCAACGGGATCTACACCTCTCCAACCGGGGCTGTCGGGGTGGCGGGAGCCCTCAAGGCCGGTTACAAGGGCCGATGCGTCTGCATAGCCACGGACAGCGGGTTGAAGTCAAACCTCATGCTGGAGGGGTTCAAAACCCGGCTCTACAGGGTCGAGGGTGAGGAGGAGCTGGAGAGGTTCATCGAGGAGAAGGCGTCAAAGAATAGGTGAGAGGCCCAGCCTCCCCTCCAGCATATGGTGTCGACATACCAGCCCTAGGGAACCATTTATCTTCGCGAGGGGTGTAGGGTTGGCTTTGGCCTCCTGAACCTCTCAGGGAGGCGTAAATTAGATGCTCGAGTCTTCAAGGTCCCCGGCTGGGAGATTGAAAATCTGGGGGCCTCAACCTGGTCTTCTGATGGCGGCCTTGAGGCGTGGGAAGAGGTCCTTATTGTAGGCCTCCCCCTCGGTCTCCATTCTGAGGGATGAGATGAGGGGAACCTCTGCCTCATGGAGGGAGCCATGGGAGCGGATCTCCACATCCTCATATATCGACCTCGAATTCAGACCTAAGGTATATTCGAAATCTGCCAAGAGGAGGAGGTCACCGATCCTCTCGGCTGGGAGCCTGAACCTCCTGGCGGCCTCATCCCTGGATAGAACCTCTTCAACCCCCTCAGCTGAGGCCAGAGCCTCCCTAGCCCTCTCCAGCCCTTCTTCCAGGTATAGGTAGGCTGAGCCCCCTAGGTTCATGTGGTGGGTTGGATGCTCATCCCTTATGGCTGCGACCATCCTCGCCTCTATCCCATCCTCTTTTAGAAGCCTCACGGGGTCTAGGTTCACCCTCTTCTGGTTCATCCCATGGTCTGCCACGATGCCCAAAACAACATCCAGCTCGAACAACCTCCCGAGTTCCTCATCCAGATTAGAGAGGTATTCCCTGGCCTCTTGGGAGGATGGGGGATATTTGTGGGGGATGTAGTCGGTCGTGGATATGTAGGCGAGATCCCACCTCCGCCTCTCCATCTCAAGGCGTGCTGCCTTAAGGAGCCAGGTGCTCACCTCGGAGCTGTATATCGATGGGGGCATCCCGATCTCCTCGACAAGCCTCCCTGGGGGCCTCTCGGCGGAGTAAGAGGCCGTCGCACCCCTCGACAGGAGCCTCAAAAGCTTGTCCTTAACCGTCAACAGCAGGGTTCTCCCACCCCCCTTGGCCTCCAGCTCCAGAAAGGTTGGGTGGGTCAGGAAGCTCGAGGAGTCCATGAAGACCTCGAGCCCGGTTTTTGGGTCGTAGTATGAGTTGGAGCTTATCCCATGCTCCTCAGGGAAGGCTCCTGTGATGATGGAGGCATTGTTCACATTTGTGACGGTTGGCACCATGGCCCTGCAGGTCTCCGCCGAACCCATCCTCATAAGGCTGTCTAGGAAGGGTGTGTTCGCGGCCTCGATATAGTCCCACGTGATCCCGTCCAGGACCAAGAGCACTATGGGCCTCAACTCCCCCTCCCCAAGGGCCTGCCCCGCCCTGCAACTATTTTTATAACATCTCTAAGGTCGTCTATTAGCAGTTGGCATCCGGCCTCCCTAAGCCTCCTCCCCCACTCCTCATTCCCGACATAGCCCACGAAGTTAATTCCCGCATCAATGGCCGTCTTGAAGTCCGTAGTCGTGTCGCCGACGTATATAACCCTATCAGGTGAAGATCCTAGGGCCTCCACGGCCTTCAGGAGGTGGCGGGGGTCAGGCTTAGGATGCTCAACATCGTCCCGGGCCACGAGGGCATCCACAAACCCTCGGAGGCCGGTCAACTCCAAGCTCTTATCCGCATAAGCCCTGCAGCTCCTCGTCGCGACCCCTACCAACAACTCCATCCCCTTAAGCCTCCTGAGGGCCTCCTCTGCGTGCGGAGCAGGCATGACAGTCTCAAGAGCCGCCAGCTCAACATCATTCAACTCCTGATTTATCCTCTCAATGAGCTGCATCCACTCCCCGTCCGGCATCCCCTCACCCCTCAGCACCCCCTCCCCAGCTGATATGATCTCCCAGATCCTCAAGGAGGAAGTGAGCAAATCCCCAGGAACGCCTGCATCTATTAGTATCCTAGAAACCCGCCTCCTCATCTCACCATAATCAACCTTGGAGATGATAAGGGTGCCATCCAGGTCGAAGATCACGGCCTCAAACAACATCTCATAAGGGCGAGTAAAACAACATCTATAAACCTGCCCCTCATAAGAAGGTTAAAATTAGAGGCTCGACCATACCCTCTCATAGGGCCGGTAGATCAGGCTGGTATGATCGCCGCGCTTGCAACGCGGAGGTCGCGGGTTCAAATCCCGCCCGGTCCACCATCCTTGTTAATTTTATGAGATTTTCTATGCCTTTATTTAAATGATCTTGTGACAGGAACTCCGTTGTGGTGTTACTAGTACCCACCATTCGAAGTACTAGTACTCCTCCCTTGAGAAGGCTCTTGACCAGTTGGTTGAGGCTGGGATATATCCCAGCCCTCTCAGTTTCTCCCGTAATGTTGGGTAGATATAGATAAAGGAGGCAAAAAATACTACATGGATTTCTATCTACTTTACTATGAACATTTTTTCATATTTAGAAAACCAGAAAAAGATGAGGATGTTCGGCGGTATAAATATAGCATAAGATGGTGATGTATTAAAAATTAATCATTTATATTCCCTGATGGAACCAAATGGGTTTAATTTTTAATATGTCTATGAATAATAAAACCTTTAATTTATTTCTTTTAGATCTATTGTTTTTATCCCTAGATTTTTAGAGTTTTCTAGGATGAATTTGTCGCTCGTGATTAATGGTTCACCTATCGTGGACGCTGTCGCCACATGGAAGGCGTCAAAATAATGAAGCCTCCTACTACCGCCATACCTCGAGTACAGATCCATGGCAAGGATCGCTATATTGAGGGTTGTGGGCACTACCTCATGGGGTATTGCCCGGAGATCAAGAAGTATTTCCCTTATCTCATTGGGTTTGTACCCTCCCGTTCGATAGGCGGTTATGAGGTCGTCGTACATCTCCGAAGAGGCTAGGAGGAAGGTTTCCTTAGTTAAGGCCCTATTTATTACTATTTCAGCTCTATCGGACAACTCGTCATCCCTTAAATACGAGATGAATAAAACGGTGTCGACGACAAGCCTTTTAGGCAACTCTGACATCTCAAACGCGCTCCAGCAGCTTCTGTTCCTGGAGTTCCTCTATATCCTCCATGCTACCCTCTATCCTATACTTGCCTTTGAGAGAAGCTGGGTTGGGGAGTGGTATCAGCTCAAGATGGTCATCTACCTTCCTCAATATCATCCTTTTAGAGGTCAGACCCCGCCTCAGATTTGATGGTATAACGATCCGACCCTTGGAATCTATCTCGACCACTATTTCCATTTTTCCCACCATACCGTTTAATTAGATCTGTCCCACTTTTAAGGTTTTTGAGTAGAGGGGCGGATACTGTCAAGTTATTGTTGTTTCTGTGGCTTTTTTAGGGTTTGGTGCGGCCTTATGAGGTTGGGTCCTTTCCTTGTAGGGAATTGTTGGACCGCCTAGGCTTAGCCTCAACGTTGACCGTGATCCGCTCCAGCCTCTTGACCCTGAGCCTTACGGCCTCGAGGCTGCAAGGCACAGCCCTCAACACATAGGTATATTCCCTATAGCTCAAACCAGCCATGTAGAGCAGAACAGCCCCGGCCTTCGACCGCAACGAGAACATATTAAACTTAAAACCATTATCCCAAAGGGCTTCGAGGAGCCACTTGATGAGAGCCACCTCCAAAAGCGGCCCCTAAGCCCCTAAAAAGATACTTGACAGCATCAGAGAGGCGTGTCAATAATTGTTCATGAAGAATTGTTTTCTATGCTCGGATGGTGGAGGGAGGGAGAATTTCCGCCTCTTTAGCCGATCGGAAATGGTAGGCGAAGGATAGCCGAATCTGGAAAAAGTCCAGAAACATCCGAATTTAAGTGATTATTGGACAAGCCCTGAGCAAAGTCGCAACCCTAAGGAATGGTCGATAATCTCAGCGCAAAATTAATAACTCAAAATGTGATCTACTGTTGGATGTTATAAAAATAGTT
>JAGTQJ010000037.1:10516-12310 GCA_018396515.1 Candidatus Bathyarchaeota archaeon
TTCTCGCATATTTAAATATGATTCCTTCTTTGATCGTTATCTTTAATCCGCTGCTCTTCGTAATGTTTCTTCCTCTCGGTGTCTATTTCTTCTTGACATGGCCTTGGGCATGGTTAAGGGATCTACCAGACCCCCTCCACCCTGGAGAGAGCCTATACTGGTTGACCTATGCGGTTCACCTAGGGGATAGCCCCCTCCTCCCATCCCTATTTAGATGGGGAGTTCTGGACTCCGCCCTCACCGTCCTCGGGTCTGCTATCTTCATCTCAGCCTTCCTTGCTTGGCTAAAAGGTATGAAGGAGGGATTGATCACCCATGGGCTCTATGGAGCCGTTAGGCATCCACAGTACCTTGGCCTCATCCTACTATCCCTGGGGATATCGGTTAGATCCCTCAGGCCTGCCTCTTTCATCGCCTGGCTGACCCTACTATTCGGATACCTAACATTAGCAAGTCTGGAGGAGAGGGGCCTTCTAAAGACCTATGGAGGGAGATATGAAAGGTATCGCGAGGAGACCCCTTTCATGATGCCCCTACTAAAGTTGAGGTCTCCTCAGCGGCTCTCTCCAAGCGGTCCGTATAGATACATATTACTCATAACTGTCTACATTTTCCTAACTATAGTGATGATGGCTTTTTTGAGAAATTTTGTCTTCGCCTTGAGGAGCGCCTTTCAATAAATAAAAATCTGCTTCCCGTAAATGAGTTTACTTGGAGATTTTAGTTTATGAGATTCTTGGAGCCTTTTACCCTTCAAGTCCGGCGGTGAACTCAACCCGGTCTAGGTTTCTCCCCTTCGATGTTCTCCTCAAGAGTCTTATAGATCCAAGCTCGCCGGTTCTTCTCACGTGTAGGCCCTTACAAGCCGAGATATCCCACCCCTCAATCTCGACTATACGGATCCATTCAGCATCCTTGGGAAGGTCGAGGGGGCTCTTCCCATAACTCTTCAACCTTGATACTGCCTCATCTCTCTCCACTATCTCTATCTTCACGGGCCTGTCCTCCTCGACTATCTTGCGGGCCACGAGCTCTATTCTTGGGAGGCTCCTTTTCAGCTCATCCCGTTCGACCTCGAGGTCGAATCTTGTCTTGTCGGCGGAGACATGTGAACCAATGATCCTAGCCTTGGGGAGCTCCCTCTCCAGGGTGGCCCAGATGATGTGGGAGGCGGTGTGGTTCTTCATCAGCCCATATCTATGGCCCCATTCCACCTTCCCGATCACCGGGTCTCCTGGTTTGAAGAGCCCTTCAATCCTATCGCATATGTGGTGGACCACCCCCCCAACCTCGATGACGGAGGATACCGCCGCTAAACCACTGGGCCCCCGGATCTCACCTACATCCGAGTCCTGGCCACCCCCCTCCGGGTGGAAGGCGGTCCGGTCGAGTATCAGACGATTCAATCCATTTGTGGTTGATAAGGCGAGGATCTTGGCTTTAAACTCCTTAGTATAGGGATCTTCAAGTGATAAGAGCCTAGTCCCTAATGAGCCTCTCATAATCATCAAAGGTTTAATGCTCTTAATTTTATTTAAATTTTATAGGCCTCTAAATCTGATCCATTTGTAAGACTATTCAAATCATTCAAGATAATCTTTTATTTTAAATGGCTACATAAGAATAAAATAAGGCTAACTGAGTAAGATGATCGAGGCGATAGTTAGGATTTATATTCAAAAGATCCGGAAAGAAATTACTAATATCAAGTCTTAAAATGATCTATATGATATCGTTAGGAGATTCATCCAATATAGATATTTCAAGCTATATTCCTTCTCCCACAACCCCCGG
>JAGTQJ010000038.1:0-3195 GCA_018396515.1 Candidatus Bathyarchaeota archaeon
ATTTAAAAATCATAAACCAAAAAAAAAAGAAACGCCTAAAAAACATAAATACTATACGAAGTTTTTAAAAAACGAATTGAGCTTCCTGCTTGGGATAATGTGCTTATTCTTCAACGCCGTTATAAACGCTTATACAGGGGGTGGAGAGGCCCGAGCTAAACGACTGCCCCTAGCAGGAAAGGAGTGGGCCGTGTGCACCTCTACATCGACGATGAGATCCTCAAAAAGGCCCGTGAAATGGGCTCAATCTGTCGAAAGCTTTCGAATATTCCCTCCAAAGAGCAATAGAATCTTTAGAATCAGCCAATTTTCATAATGTGGTAGCCCGGGGGAGATTCGAACTCCCGTCTGGGGGTCCAAAGCCCCCCATCCTTGTCCCCTAGACGACCGGGCTTCCCCACAAAGCCTCTTCCATTTTGAAAATTAGCCGATTCTAAAGCCTCTACTGCTCTTTGGAGGTAGTTTTCTGTAAGTTTAGAGAGGTTGAAGCCCAATTCGCGGGCTTTTTTAACGATCTCCCGGTCGATGGTGAGGTTAAGCCTCGTGAATCTACGTGTATTAATGCGCATCGCACCCACCCCATCCCCCTTACTGCATATATCACATTTTAATTTATCCTCTTTTTAAGAGTGATGATGGGCTGGGCTCGTCGTTTTTCAGGTCAACCATCGCCCCAGGCATCGTGAGGACCCTCCCCCTGGCCTCGTCGTACATCCTGAAGATCAATCCGCCTTTCCCCAGGGCCTTAAGGTGGGCGTTTAAGGTGCTGCGGCTGAAGCCCGTTTCTTTCAGGAGTTCGGTAAAGGTCGCTGGCCGCTCCGATAGGATCCTTAGGATCCTGGCCTGATTCCGTCCGGCCTCCCGCCCCTGATATCTCATACAGTCACCAAACTCTAGTTCGGTGAGCGAAAGATTACGGGAAAATGTTTATAAGGATTAACGGGAATCTTTCTATCGAGTTATTTGGTCAAGACCACCATAGATGTAGATGACGACCTGTGGAGGCGTTTCAGCCTTCTTGTTCTTCGAGATAGGGGTGAGAGGAGGAAGAATGAGGTCATCCTAGAGCTTCTGAGGGAGTACGTGGAGAGGGGGGGTTTATCGGATACTAACCAGCAACAGCTTGAGCAGATAATGAGACTTGAGGATGAAAGGGAAGCCTTCTTGAGAATGAGGGAAAGGCTTCTTCAGGATCCAAACTATGCGGGGAAGTATGTCGCGGTCTTCAAAGGCAAGATCGTGGGATGTAACGAGGTGAAGGAAGAATTAGCTGAAACCGTCTATGGAAGATACGGATATGTTCCGATATACATCGATAAAGTAGCTCCAAAAGAGAGGGTTGTTGAAGCACCGTCCCCAGAGTTGGTTAGGCCATGAGCATGAGATATAGCTCAGAATACTCTCCTCCAGCTCCAGCTCTGAAGGTCAAGTTGTCAAAGCCCTTCTCGGATCTATCCATGGAGTTTCAAGCCAGACTGGACTCGGGCGCGGATATGACGGTTGTCCCTCAACACGCCATTAATGAGCTCAGGCTTATCCCCGCAAGCCGCATCTCCGTAAAATCCTTCGATGGAAGAGCTGTCTGGAGATATACCTATTACGTTAACCTCTCCTTCCAAGATTTCGAGTTTAGGATGGTTGAGGTTATCGCCTCTAAGCGTGAGGATATGCTTCTAGGCCGAGATATTCTGAACAGGCTTAAGGCCATCCTAGACGGTAAAAGACTGAGCTTCAGCCTCCTGGACCCCCCAGATGATCAAAGTCTGAAAGGCTTAGAATAGGCGGGCGTGTGAATCTAGCCTATCCTCTCTCCGCTTTGAGGACCCTGTATCCTCCCCTCCTAGCTATGACCTCGAACCCTCCATAGTGATCCTCAAGCATCCTCGCCGCCTGTCTTCCACCCTTATTGGTCCTCACCACCATCTGGAGGCTCCCCCCCATCTTGAGATGGGCTAGGGATCCCTCCACTAGGCGCTCCAGCACCCTTAACCCAGCTGATATCGGGGGGTTTGTTAGGATGGCGTTGAAGAGGGTTCCTTCTAGGGCTTCGTATAGGAATCCTCTCAAGACCCGAGCGTTCCTAACCCTGTTCCTTTTCACATTCTCATATGCGAGGAGAACGGCCCTCTCGTTCACGTCGGTCAACCAGACCTCGAGGGATGGATTCAGCCTCGCGGCTGCTATCCCTATCACCCCATATCCGCATCCCAGATCTAAAACCCTCCCATTCTCGGGGAGGATCATTGCCTCGACGAGGAGGCTGGTTCCAGCGTCGATGTTCCTGTACGAGAAGACCCCTGAGGCTGTTAGGAACTCCAAGTCTAGGCCTCTTAGTTTGCACCTGATGAGACCAAGCCTAGGGAGCGATGACGGGCTCTCTGTGTAGTAGTGCTCCAAGCTCACCACATTCTAGGGTATGTACCCCTGGGCATAAGCACCCTAAGGGGCGTGGCCGCTATGCCCCTCTCGGCCTCGGCCATCTGCTCATCCGGCATCTCGGCCCTCATCAGGGCCACCCCCTCCCCCTTCTGGGTCAAAACCGCCACCGTTGACCCCTTAACTATCCCTGACTCAAGCCTCAATATGCCTGGCACGGCCAGGGAGGCCCCTGAGCAGATAGCTTCAACCGCTGAGTCCCTTATCCAGATCTTCGGCAGCAGCCTCAAGGCCGACTCCATCGGCTTCACAACCCGCCTGAGTGGTCTCTCGTCCCCCTCCTCCCTGAGCAGTCCCACAGCGTCCACCAGGTCGTAGACCGTGTAGAGCTCGGCCTCGTTGAAGGGTCCGCTCCTCACCCTCCTCAGCTCATGCATATGAGCCCCTATGCCCAAGATCTCTCCAACATCGAAACAGTTGCTTATTACGATCGAACCTTCCGGGATGAAGTTATGGGAGTTCTCTACCGTTATATCATATACATATTCTACATTTGTTTTGATCTCTTTAATCTCCTTAATTCTCTCAACGCAAAAAGAGGAATTTAATATTGACAATAATGGCTCAAGAGTATCTCCATCAACAATTGGCTCCAACTTTTTTATAACTCTTTTAAGTAGATACTTTGTCATGGGATTATCTGAGTTCATTATCCTCTCAAAACTTCCACCCAATTTCAATTTATACCCATTTAAGTTATTTTCAATTAATATTTTTCTTATAATTTTTTTGACATGCAACGGACAATATTCAAGATTT